>NZ_CEVCIF010000005.1:0-104316 GCF_982245605.1 Coprobacter fastidiosus
AATAAAAGGGCGGCATGACAAAAAAAAGAAGGCATCCTTTTTAGACACCTTCTTGCCCGGTTTGTATGGTATAGATTTTATACTTTCCGGATAATTTCCATTCCTTTCAAAATAGCTTGTTCGTTCATCGGAATCAATTTATGATGCCGTTCGGGTAAAGACTTCTTCAACCCTTTCAGCACATTTTCAAGAGTTACCATCGGTTTTACTTTCAACAATCCGCCGAGCACGATCATATTGAATGCTTTCGAATTTTCCATTTCGATTGCAGTGTCCATGGCATCTATACGATATATATCGATATCTTTTCGAGTAGGAGCGTGGTGTATTCCGTAACCGTCGTATATTAGGATTCCGCCTGGCTTTACTTTGTTTTCAAATTTCTCTAAAGACGGCTGATTCAGAATAATAGCGACGTCGAAAGTATTCAATACGGGAGAACTGATACGTTCATCACTTAAAATAACAGTTACATTGGCTGTTCCGCCACGTTGTTCCGGTCCGTAAGAGGGCATCCAACTTACCTCTTTATCTTCCATAAGACCCGAATAAGCCAGAATTTTACCCATCGAAAGGACACCTTGCCCACCGAAACCGGCGATAATTATTTCTTCTTTCATTGTGATCGGTTTTTACAAATTATTCATTTTTCAAATCTCCTAACGGGTATTTGGCAAACATGTTTTGTTCCATCCATTTATTTGCTTGATCCGGAGTCATTTTCCATCCGGAGTTACAAGTCGAAACAAATTCGACCAATGAAGTCCCTTTGCGTGCCATAGAGTTCTCAAAAGCCTGACGTAATGCTTTCTTCGCTTTTTTTACGGCAGCAGCCGTGTGCACGCTTTGACGTGTAACATAACATGTCCCGTCTAATTGTGCTACGAGATTTGATATTTTTAGCGGATAACCATTTAATTCTACATTTCTTCCGTAAGGGCAAGTTGCCGTTACCATTCCTTCTAATGTCGTAGGCGCCATCTGTCCGCCGGTCATACCGTAGATTGCGTTATTAATGAATATGATAACGATGTTTTCCCCTCGGTTGCAAGCATGAATAGTTTCTGCCGTACCGATAGCGGCTAAGTCTCCGTCACCTTGATATGTAAATACCATTTTTGACGGATTCAGACGTTTTACGGCGGTCGCTATTGCCGGTGCACGTCCGTGTGCCGCTTCGAGCCAGTCGATGTCGATATAATTGTAGGCAAACACAGCACAACCTACCGGAGCGATACCGATGGCTTGTTCTTCCATTCCCATTTCATCGATAACTTCGGCGACAAGTTTGTGGACAACTCCGTGGCTGCATCCCGGACAATAGTGCATGGGATTATCGTTCATCAGCCTCGGTTTGTCATATACGAGGTTTTCGGGTTTTATGATTTCGTTTACATCCATAATCTTGAGTTTTTAATCGTCTGTAAGAATACTTTCGTACTCTTTTGTAAAAAGGTTTCGATTTTATCCTTTGTAAAAAGGAAATGCCGGATTACATCAATTTCTGTTTAAGAGCATTGAGCACTTCATCCGGAGTAGGAACGATTCCTCCTAAGCGGCCGAAATGTTCGACTTTAACTTTTCCGTTGACGGCCAAGCGTATATCTTCGACCATTTGCCCGGCATTTAATTCTACCGAAATCATACCTTTTACCTTATTTGCATATTCGGCAATGATTTTCGATGGGAAGGGCCATAATGTGATCGGACGCAATACCCCTACTTTTATGCCTTCTGCGAGGGCCATTTCTTGTGTTTTCAGACAAATACGGGCCATTGAACCGAATGCTATCATTAAATAATCGGCATTTTCGCAACCGATCTCTTCATAGCGCACTTCCGCTTCTTCTATTTTGCGGTATTTGGCTTGAAAACGAATATTGTTTTCTTCCATGATAGCCGGGTCGAGTTCCAAAGATGTGATAACGTTCCGTTTGTGTCCGGCTAGTTTACCTTGAGTTGCCCAAGGCATTTGTTTACGTATCTCTTCTTCGGTGCGACGTGGCCGGAAAGGCGGCAAAACCACTTTTTCCATCATTTGACCGATAATACCGTCTGCAAGAATTATAGCGGGATTATTATATTTAAAAGCCAGATCGAAGCCTAAAGCGACGAAGTCTGCCATCTCTTGTACTGAGGCCGGTGCTAAAGTAATAAGACGATAATCTCCGTGTCCTCCTCCTTTTACTGTTTGGAAATAGTCTGCCTGACTCGGTTGTATAGTTCCTAAGCCGGGACCTCCTCGCATGACGTTAACGATAAGGCAGGGAAGTTCGGCTCCTGCAATATATGAAATACCTTCTTGTTTCAGACTGACTCCCGGACTTGAGGATGATGTCATCACGGCTTTTCCGCATCCGGCACCACCATAAACCATGTTGATTGCAGCAACTTCACTTTCTGCTTGAAGTACCACCATGCCGGTAGTCTCCCAAGGTTTCAATTCCATTAATGTCTCCATAATCTCAGATTGCGGAGTGATAGGGTAACCGAAATATCCGTCTGCTCCATAGCGTATGGCAGCATGGGCTATTGCCTCGTTTCCCTTCATTAATTTTACATCTTCTGTCATATCTTGTTCTTATTTTAGAGTGAAGAGAGTGGGAGACTCTCGTTTATAGTTTTACTTTATATACGGTAATACATCCGTCGGGACAAACATAACCGCAACTGGCACATCCGATACAATCATCCGGATTTTTCATGTATGCATAATGATACCCTTTATCATTTACCTCTTTCGGCTGGAGAGCCAACACGTCAGCAGGACATGCCACAACGCAAAGATCGCACCCTTTGCAACGCTCGTTGTTCACTACAACAGCACCTTTTATCTTAGCCATACTTAAAAAGATTTGTTTTATTCACGCAAATGTAGCCTTTTATTTTGAAAATAGTTCCGAAAACAACGATTTTTCTATATAAACAAAATTCAATATTCGGTTAATCGCGTTAATTTGTAACAGCTTAGAACTTATTTAAATTTTACTCAGGTAGAATTTGAAAAAAATTTCCATGAATAGTCGATTTCCCTCTGGAGAGATTATACCGATATCGCTAACAACGTTATAGATCAAAAAAAATTAAAAATCACCTGATAATATTTTTTATCGGAAAATTTAGATGACAGGTTTTATATCGTAATTTAAGTTTTATAAAAAATGCCGGTATTCCTTATTTGAAAGTACCGGCATTTTATAATGGTTGTTATTAATGTTTCCCGTCTCGCTCTACTTCGTAAGTCTTTCCGGGTTCTGTCATTATATCATATTCATACACTTTGTATAATAATGGATATTGGGGATTGATTTTTGGCGAAATTAGGGGCGTTTTTATGTTTGCCGTTTGGTAAAGGGGGTTAGGGTTATTACCTTCGGCCGGCTTTATTCCATCTCCTTTTAAAGGAACGTAAGAGCGAATTCGCAGGTTTCCTCCGAGCTTTGATAATATACGGGCTTTATTGAGTTGTACTCCGTCCCAGTCCATACTGACTTCAAAACCTCCGCGTGCCATAAGGCCGTTTACACTTCCTCTGCGCCACACATCGGGTAAAGCCGGCAACAAATGTACAGCCCCGTCGTGACTTTGTAGTAACATTTCGGCTACACCGGCCGTATATCCGAAGTTCCCGTCTATTTGGAAAGGTGGATGTGCATCAAAGAGATTCGGGTATGTTCTTCCGTCATTATTACCCTTCTCTACCAGCATCAACATGTTTTGTATGATTTTGTAGGCGTGGTTACCGTCTAACAAACGTGCCCATAAATTAATTTTCCATCCGATAGACCAGCCTGTCGCTTTATCGCCTCTGTAAACTAAAGAGTTGCGGGCAGCTTGGAAAAGTTCGGGATGATTGTACGGTGAAATTTGATTGCTGGGATATAGACCGTATAGATGTGAAACGTGACGGTGGTCATTGTTGGGATCGTCTACATCTTGAAGCCATTCTTGCAATTGGTTATACTGGCCGATTTGCATAGGAGCAAGGCGATCTATCATATTTTGCAATTTATTGCAGTAATCCGTATCACCATTTAATATTTTAGTTGCTTGCAAAGCATTTGAGAGAGCATCGAATGCGATCTGATTGTCCATCGTGCAACCGGCAACGATAGAGTTACCGTTACCTCTTGGTCCGTGTTCCGGTGAACTTGACGGTACGGTTACCATCCATTTATATGTCGGGTGTTCTGTCAAAAAATCGAGGAAGAAATCGGCAACGCCTTTTAGTGCCGGGTAAACATCTTGCAGATATTCCTTATCTCCGGTGTAAAGATAATGTTGCCAGACGTGTTGAGAGAGCCAAGCTCCACCATTGGGCCATACATAATCTGCGCCATCGACAGGGCCGCAGCTGCGCCATAAGTCTGTATTGTGGTGTGTTACCCATCCGTTGCAACCGTACATCTCTTTTGCAGTCTCTTGTCCGCTTACCGAAAGCTCTTTAACCATTTGGATCAGAGGTTCATGTGTTTCACTGAGATTGGTTACTTCTGCAGGCCAGTAATTCATCTCCGTATTGATGTTTATCGTGTATTTACCGTCCCACGGAGCTTGTAATTTTTCGTTCCAGATTCCTTGAAGATTTGCCGGTTGACCTCCGGGCTGGGATGAAGATATGAGTAAATAACGTCCGAATTGGAACATTAATACGGCGAGGGAGATATCATTCCCGTTTTTAAAGTTTTTTACTCGTAAATGGGTCTCTTCTTGTGCTTCTTTAGAAGTCCCGAGATCTAATGTTACTCGATCGAATTGCTTTTTGTAGTAAGCAATGTGATCGGCCAAAGCTTTTTCATAAGGTTTCTTTAGTGCTGCTTTCATATAAGCGTCTGCACGTTTATGCTCATTTGCACTTACATCATTGTAATTGACAAAGTTTGTAGCGGCTGAAATATAGATAGTAGCGGTCGTTGCATCGGAAACTGAAATTTTATTGTCCGAAGTTTTTACTTTGCCGTCTGTCGTTTTTATGAATGTCTGGTTTTCAAGTCGGATAACACCGGGTACACCTTCATGATCAGCACCTTTTCCTGATAGAATTAATTTCCCTTTTTTGGTGGAAACGGTGTGTTTTAACGGTGATACATAGTCGGCTGTAAAATTCAAAGCTCCTTGTTTATCACTAGTGATTTGCATGATTACTACATTATCGGCAAATGACGTAAATAACTCTCGTGTATAGGTTACACCGTTTACTTTATAACGAGTGGTAGCAACAGCTCTTGTTAAATCTAAGTCTCGGTAGTAATCTGTGTAATTTTCATGTCCGTCAAAATGTAACTTTAAACTTCCTATGGTTTGGTAAGGCATTCCGTTGCGGGGAGTCCTGAATTTTTTTTCCATGATCGGTTTGGCCTCTTTTGATTTACCTTCGAAAATGAGACGTCGTACTTCTGGCAGAATGTCTTTTGCTTCCGGATTGTCATTGCGGTGTGGGCCGCCTCCCCATACAGTCTCTTCATTTAGTTGAATTTCTTCGTTATCTGGAATTCCGTAGACCATTGCTCCCAGTCGGGAATTTCCTAAGGGTAAAGCTTCGACCCATTGTGTCGCAGGCTGTTTGTACCATAGCTTTAGATTTTCAGCTTTTACCAGAAGAGCGCACATGATTAGAAAAGTGCTTGATAGAAAAATCTTTTTCATGATAGTGTGTGTTATGTAAATATTATGTGTTTTTATAAATTCGACGAGAATAGATTGTCCGGAGGCGAATTTAAGAATAAAAAATGGAATATAAGAACGCCATGCCTCAGAAAAACAAGGCATGGCGCTTTTGTAATAGTTGTTATTTTATGAGGTGTTAGAAACTTATTCTTGTACACCTTTCATCGAAACTTCAATAAATGCGGCTTTTGAAAATAACTTTTTCATTAATTTTTGGATACTTTCCGGAGTCTGTTTTTTTACAATATCTTCGAATCCCGACATATTATCAATACCGTACCGGTTATATGTATTGATTACTCCTAACCAGTATTTATTTTCATGCAAATTTTCCGTATGACTTTTCAGCATGTATTCTTTTACTTTATTGAAATCTTTTTCCGAAGGTCCTTCATTTATGGTCTTTTCCAATTCAGAAATAGCTCGTTTCTGGAGTTTTTTCTGCATTTCGGGATTTGTGTCGAACCCGAAAAGGAACATCCACGTGTCTGTTTCTTTAGAAAGGACAGATTGAGTCCCGACTCCGTATGTTCCGCCTTCTTCCTCTCGAATGGTCGCTGTGTAAACAATATCCATAATTTGGTCGAACATATTCAGTTTTATGTTGTTTTCCAAAGAGTATTTACATTTGCCTACATACGCTGCATATACTGTTGAAGTCAGAGTCTGCATAGGTTTTTCAAAATGGTTAGTATAATTTTCCATGCGGATTCCTACTTTATCCGTACCCGGTTTTTCTTTACTGTATGTAGATGGGAGAGAAGCAATATATTTTTCTACCAACGGTTTCAGTTCTTTTTCATCAATATTTCCGACAAAAGTAAATGTGAAATCAGAAGCGTCTCCAAACCGTTCTTTCCATATTTGCAATATCCTGTCATAGTCGGTCTGGTCTATTTCTTCAGGTTTCAGACTCATTTTTCTCGGGTTCTCTTTATATAAAGCGACATTGAGAGAATCTTTGAAAGCTGCACGAGGATTGGCGCTGGCATTTTTCAACATGTCCTTTATTTTGCTTTTCCATGCTTCTACAGCTTCTGGATCTTTATGCTGATCTGTAAATGAGAGATAAAGCAACTGCATTAATGTAACCAAATCTTTAGGAGTAGAACTTCCGTTAACGATTTCAGAGCGGTCGTCCAGTCCTATGCTCAGAGATACGTTTTTCCCGGCCAATACTTTTTTTAGATCTATGTTATTAAAGTTTCCTAATCCTCCCAAATCGATGATATTATTGAATATTTTAAGGTTGGGAATATCTTTGTCTTCGTATAACAGATTTCCGCCTTTGCTGATGCCGGTCATTAAAATTTCGTCATCTTTAAACGTCGTTGGTTTAATAACGACTTTAGCACCGTTTGATAGAGTCCATATCGTTGTACCGAATTTTTTGTCGGTAGTCGTTTTTATTATGCTTCCGGCTTTAGGTTCGTGGCTGATTAACGGTTCGTTCGAAACTTTATCGGTATAGGGTTGAAGTTCCTCATTTTTAATCTCTTTTAAAAGAGTCAGTATTTCTGCTTCCGATGGATATGAAACTCCGTCTTTTTCTGGTCCGGTAATAGTAACTACGATATTTTCTTCTCCGATAAGGTCTTGTATGTATTTGTTTACTTGTTCGATACCGGTAGAAGCAGCGACTTTATTTAAAAGCATATAGTCGGTTTCGATACCGCATATTGATCCTCCATCTGTAAAATGGCTGACATATTCTTCAACATAAGAATTATTCTTTTGCTTTTCCCGTTCTTTATACATACTTTCGATCATACTCAACAGATTAGCCTTTGCCCGTTCATATTCCGATTCGGTGAACCCAAATCGGTTTACACGTTCGGTTTCTTGGAGAAGAGCCTTAAGTGCTTTTTGAGTTTCTCCCTCTTTACTGACAGCCATAGTCGTAAATGCATCCATTGTTTTGGAAACAATAAAATTTGCGTCATAGCTGTATGCAGACATGAAAGGGGCATTCGGCTTTTCTGATATTTCTTTTAGACGATCGTTCAGCATCATTGAAGTGACCGATTTAAGGTAAATACCGGCAATACCTGCAATAGTAGCTTTCAGCTCTTTGGTCATAGGTTTGTGTTTGTAATATACGGTCACTTGACTACCTGTAGCTTCTTTATCTTTTGCAATGGCGATAATCGGTTCTTTATTGTCGGGGACAGTATAGTAGATTCGTTCGGCAGCATTTTCCGGTTTGGGAATGGTATTGAAAATTTCCTTTAGTTTTTTTTCTGTTTTATCTGCATCTATATCTCCTACAATAATAATTCCTTGTAAGTCGGGACGATACCATTTGTGATAATAATCTTTTAATGTTTGGTAAGGAAAGTTCATAACTATATCCATTGTTCCGATAGGCATACGGTTGGCATATTGGCTACCTGCGAATACCTGTGGAATAAGTTTTGCGAGAATACGCATGTTGGCGTTGGTTCGGGTTCTCCATTCTTCTCTAATTACCCCCCGTTCTTCATCGATTTCTTTGTCTTCCAAGGCAATGGCATTAGACCAGTCGTGTAAGATGAGCAGACATGAATCAACGATACCTTCACGGTTTACAGGAACATTTGATATGTTATAAACCGTCTCATCGAATGATGTATATGCATTTACATCTGTTCCGAATTTTACTCCATTCGATTCTAAATAATTCAGCATCGATTTGCCCGGAAAATTTTTACTTCCGTTAAAAGCCATGTGTTCCAGAAAATGAGCAAGACCTCTTTGGCTGTCGTTTTCTAATATCGAACCGACGTTTTGTGCGATATAAAATTCGGCTCTATTTTTAGGAAATGCGTTATGACGAATATAATAGGTCAGCCCGTTTTCCAGTTTTCCATATTTAACTTGCGGGTCGATAGGCAGAGGGGCCATTTGTTGGGCATATGTTATCAACCCGAATACAGACAATAAAATAATTGTTGTTACACTGCGTAATTTCATTACTTTCTTATTTTAATTAATAATTTTCATTTATTCAATTTCTGCAGAAGAAACATATCCGTTCATCATCGCATAAAAACTGAGTCCGGACACACTTTTTATTCCCAATTTGGCTGTGATGTTTTTTCTGTGACTCAAAACCGTATTGATACTGATATTGAGTCGGTCTGCAATCTCTTTGTTAAGAAATCCTTGTGCTATAAGTTGTAGTACTTCTATTTCTCTGGGAGACAGTTCTTCCTGACTTTCGTTCGAAAATTTTTGACATGTGCGTTCGATCAGGTTTTGTAATTGTTCGATCAAAGAGTTTTGTTCCGAGCGTATGCAAAGCTGGTATTCTATATTTGAAAAGTCCGTTTGCGGATAACTACAGTCTGTCAGCAGAATGGTTTTCCCTTTACGCGGAAGGAAAAAATCATAATGGAGCAGAAATGTATCCGGAAATGTGAAGTATAAATCATATTTCTCCGGAGATTCTGATAAGAAATATTCGGTATCGGTATATACCGTGATATTCCCGGCAGAAAAATAATCGGTTAGAATTTGTTTCAATCCGATATTGATCAATGTAACAGGAGAGATAATCGCAATATCTTTATTATGTAACATTAAGCCTGATTCGTTTTAATTGTCGTTTTTTCCTCGTTTCATAGCTTCATTCATCGGTAACAAAATTCTGTTGCGAATGCGGTTATGTTGTTTTATATCTTTTTCAAGCGTATAAATCGCGAAAATTACCCCATAGCAGAGGTTCGGATCTATCGTCCCGGACAAATGCATAACGAACAAACTGGTGAGATCATGAAGCTTTTCTTCTAAAGAGTTTTGCTCATCATACGATCCTTTTGTCGGAAGTTTTATTCCATCGGGACGTTGGTTGCCTATTTTTTCAGACAGTAGTTTTATTTCGGGAAACCATACAGCCCGGTCATGCTCGATACGGCTCAATAACTCATTTTTCACTTTTAGAAAAAATTGATGTATCAATTCGAGATTGTTTCCCGAAGTCCCACTGTGCTGAATGAGCGAATTGAAATGTCGCTCAATATTAGGTAACTGAAAGCACTCATAATAAATGTTGGTTTTTGTCAGATAGTCCACTATTTGAGTCGCACAAAACGTTTTTAGCCTGTTTTCCGGAAAAAACTCTTCATTGATGAATGTGTTTAGTATTGTGAGAAAGAAATCCGTATCGAGAGAATTTTCTTCACAAACCGAGCGGATACTCTTGTCTCCTATACCTAATGTGATCCCGAACCGGTTTAATACGGGTATCAATGTCGGTTCATGCAATATGATGTCGCAGAGCTTCATATCTGCATATACTAAAGGCATATTCTTTAATTATTAGAAAGTTTAAATATTCACACAGTTATATGATTCCCGATTCCGTGATTATGTAGTCCATCGGAATATCATGTTTCTCTACAGGCAAAAAGTCTGTAATCTGACAATCGTAACAGATTCCTATTTTGCATGTTTCAACTTGTGATAGTAACCTGTCGTAATATCCTTTGCCTCGTCCCAGCCGATTACGTTTTTTGTCGAAAGCGACTCCCGGAATAATGATCATATCTATAACCGAAAGATCGGTAATTCTGTCTCCTTGAGACTCGATGATTCCGTAACGTCCTGTTTTGAGTTTTTCCGGATGATAATTTCTGATTATCAGATTGTCCCCTTTTACGGCTGGAAGTAAGAGGCGTTTATCTTCTTTCCATAATCTCAAAAAAGAAGAAGTATCTACTTCATCCGGTAAAGAATGATATAAAAGAATCGTTTTTGCCTGTTTAAATTCCGGCAACTGTTCTATACGACATCTGATCTGTTCCGAGAATCGGGTTCGCTCTTCTGCCGTTATATTTTTTTTTAGGTCTTTTATGCTCATTCTGATGTCAGACTTCTTGCACATGACTTTATTTTTTATTTATCAGGTATTTCCGGAAAACCTTTATTTTCATCAAGAATATCTACTGCTTTCAGAAATGTTTTATCTTCCAGCATCAATATCGGATAAAATGCTTCATCTCCCAATAAATTCCGGGCTATATAAGCATGTAATTGGTTATTTATTATTTTTCGGGAAATATTAATATATACCGGACGGGGTTTTACTCCTTTTGATGCGGCATATATAACAAACTCATCAAGTAAAGGTTTCCGTTTCAAATATTGCAATAGACTTCCGTAATCTTTAAATTGAGATAGTTCTTTTCTGTGTTTATTCGTATATTCCAGAGCGAACTGATAAATAATACCGTTATTTACGACATTGTTCAGGTAGGACGTGATACCGATTGTATCTCGGGGTACGAATATGTCCGGCATAATACCGCCTCCACCATATACAATGCGTCCGTTTCGAGTTTCGTAGCTTAAGGAATCGTTTAGCTTGATGCTGTCTTTTGTATCGAATTCTCCATGCAAGAAACGGTTCATCAGATCTTGATTGTAATCTTCTATATCCCCCATCTTATACTCTTTTTGTATCGATCTTCCGGAAGGGGTATAATATCTGGCGATAGTCAGGCGTATGGCCGATCCATCGGAAAAAGGAATCTGCTGTTGTACCAGTCCTTTCCCGAATGAACGTCTTCCTACTATCGTACCGCGGTCATTATCTTGAATTGCTCCTGCAAAAATCTCGCTTGCAGATGCAGACCATTCATCCATAAGTACGACCATTTGATTATTTTGAAAAGCCCCTGTCCCGTCCGAGTAGGCTTCGTTTCCTTCACTGCGGGGAAAAGCCTTTCCTTCGGTATATACGATCAATTGGTCTTTGGGAAGAAACTCATTAACCATTTTAATTGCGGCATCCATGTATCCTCCTGTATTGCCCCGTAAATCGATAATATATCGGTCAGCACCTTCCTTTCGCAATTTAGCCAAAGCATTCATAAATTCATTGTAAGTATTACGCCCGAATTTACTGATCTTCAGATATCCTGTTTTGTCATTTATTTTGAATGATACATCTACGCTATTGACAGGAATGTCGCCTCGAGTGATGGTAAAATTAAGCAGTTTCTTTGCCGATGAACGTTTTATACCTAAATCAACTTTAGAGTCTTTTAGACCTCTCAACTTCTTCATTACTTTATCCATAGGTTCTACGCTTTTACCCACAAAAACCGTATCGTTGATCGTAACAATTCGGTCTCCCGGGAGAATCCCTGCTTTTTCTGATGGTCCGCCGGGTATAACACTGACTACCGTAATCGTATCGTTCAATATACTGAATTGTATGCCGATACCGCTGAAGCTTCCCTCCAGTTCTTCATTTACGCTGAGCAGATCTTTGGCTGGAATATATGCAGAATGGGGATCTAATTCTCCGATAATTTTAGGCATTGCGTTTTCTACCAGCTTGTTGATATTTACTGTATCGACATATTGACTTTGGATGATGCTCAATAGAGTTTCTATTTTATTCTGTTTTGCAAAAATACGAGAACCTATTGTACTGGCTTGATGGTAAAAACGTCCTATACAAATTCCCAAAACGATACTTATTGCAATGATAAAAGGAAGCCAGATTGCGGTTTTTTTCTTCATAATCGATATTACCTGTAAAACTTCTATATATTAATTTAAGAGTCTGCTTTTAATGTTGGTTTCACTATTTGACCTCAACAAAATCAACTTCTATTCCGGCTTTTTTTAAGAGGTCTATTCCATCATTCAGTCTATAATATTCTGAAAAAACGACTCGGCGTATTCCGGATTGAATGATCAGTTTGGCACATTCTATGCATGGTGAAGATGTGACATATAGGGTTGCTCCATCACTGCTATTATTCGATCGTGCGACTTTCGTGATTGCGTTTGCTTCGGCATGTAAAACGTATGGGTATGTACGGTCGTTTTCGTCTTCGCAAACATTTTCAAATCCTGCAGGAGTTCCGTTATATCCGTCCGATATTATCATTTTTTCTTTAACGATAAGCGCTCCGACTTTTCTGCGTTTACAATATGAATTTTCCGCCCAAATAAGAGCCATACGTATATAACGTTTGTCCAATGTTAATTGTTTATCTTCCGAGTTCATCTTTTCTATATTAAAATTCGGATATATTTCCATCAATTTTATGCAAATGTACGTCTTTTCAGCTATATATCATTTTTTTTCTCCTAAATAAACCCAAATTTTATATCTGTTCTTTTAGCCATTGAATTTCTTCTGCCCAGATCGATTCATCAGGAGTTTCAAGAATCAGCGGAATATTATCCATTCGAGGGTCTTGCATGATGCGGCGGAACAATTCTTTTCCGAGAATGCCTTTCCCTAAACTGTCATGTCTGTCTACATGAGATCCTAAACCTTTTTTAGAATCGTTAAGATGCATTCCTCGTAAATATTTGAATCCGATGATTTCATCAAATTTTCGGAAAGTCGCTTCATAACTTTCTTCGGTCGTGAGGTCATATCCTCCGGCTATGGTATGGCACGTATCTATGCATACGCCGACACGGCTTTTGTCTTCTACTTTATCTATAATATAGGCGAGATGCTCGAATGCATAACCGACATTAGATCCTTGTCCTGCTGTATTTTCTATTACGGCCGTTACATCGTGTGTCGCATCCAATGTCATATTGATAGAGTCAGCAATGCGGTCGAGACATGTTTCGAGCGATATTTCTTTCAAATGGCTTCCCGGATGGAAGTTCAATAGTCGCAGGCCTAACTGTTCGCAACGTTGCATTTCGTCAAGGAAAGCTTCTCTTGATTTTTCGATTCCTTCGTTCGTAGGGTGTCCGAGATTAATCAAATAACTGTCATGCGGTAATATTTGTGCTGCTGTATAATTATATTTTTCGCATCGTTCATGAAATAAATCGATGCTTTCTCTGGAAAGCGGTGAAGATTTCCATTGCCTTTGATTTTTTGTAAATAAGGCAAATGCCGTAGCTCCTATCTTAAATGCGTTTTCCGGTGCATTTTCTACACCTCCCGAAGCGCTTACGTGTGCTCCTATATATTTCATAAATATCGAATTTTAAGTTTGATAATAAATACAAATTTACACTTTTCTATTGGATATTGAAGCCTTCTATGCTATTTTCATTCAGAAATGGAAAAAGATTCTTTATCTTTGAAACGGTAAATAACATGAATGTATTTTTAGAACCTGTTTGAATTTCGTTCGGGTTGTTAAAAAGTGATTGAAAATCGCTTATTTGTATGTATCTGATATATGTTGAGTAAAAATAAAATAAAATTTATCCATTCTCTTGAGCAGAAAAAAGCTCGACGGGAAACAGCATGTTTCGTTGCCGAAGGAAATAAATTGGTAAATGATACGATAAGAAGTTTTGATTGCAGATTATTGGTTGCAACGGCTTCTTGGCTTGAGGAGCATCCGGGATTAAGGGCTGAAGAAATTATAGAAGTGTCTTCGGAAGAGATCAAAAAGGTGTCATTGCAGAAGACCCCGCAAGACGTAATTGCCGTTTATCGTATTCCTGATTATTCTATAAATTTCGAGAGTTTGGACGGATGTCTCTCTATTGCTTTAGATATGGTACAAGATCCGGGAAATATGGGGACAATTATCCGTTTGGCAGATTGGTATGGTATTGAGAATATTTTTTGTTCTTTGGGTTGTGCAGATATATATAATCCTAAGACCGTACAGGCGACAATGGGGGCCTTGGCGAGAGTGAAGGTTTGTTACGTAGATTTAAGGGATCTTTTTGAAACGGTAAAGATTCCGGTTTATGGAACGTTCTTGAATGGTGAAGATATATATAAGTCTGAGTTGACTTCACATGGAATTATTGTGATGGGAAATGAAGGGAAAGGCATATCTGAAAATTTAGAACGTTGTATTTCAAAACGTCTTTTTATTCCTAATTATCCGCAGGGAAGGGAAACGACGGAATCCCTTAATGTCGCGATTGCAACTGCCATTGTTTGTGCAGAATTCCGTCGTCGTATGCGATAAATTATAAGCCTTTTTTCTTCGCTTCATCCCAAATCGCATCCATTTCGGACAAAGTCATGTCTTTTAAGTTGCGTCCTTGTTGAATTGTGTGCTGTTCGAGATAGTTAAAACGACGTATGAATTTTTGATTCGTACGTTCCAACGCATTTTCCGGATTGATTTTATATAGACGTCCGGCGTTGATGATGCTGAATAATAGATCTCCGAATTCAGCCTCCATCTTGTCTGTTTCCATATTTTCGATTTCGGTCTGTAACTCTTGAAATTCTTCTTTTACTTTTTCCCACACTTGACTGCGTTCTTCCCAGTCGAACCCGACATTTCTTGCTTTGTCTTGAATGCGGTGAGCCTTGACCATTGCCGGAAGAGCCGAAGGTACTCCTTCAAGAACAGTCTTATTTCCGCCTTTCTCTTTTAGCTTTAACTGTTCCCAGTTTTGTTCTACTTGATTAGAGGTTGCAGCATCGGTGTCTCCGAATACATGAGGGTGTCTGTAAATCAGTTTATCACATAATGAATGACATACGTCAGCTATATCGAATTGATCTTTTTCTTCAGCTATTTTCGCATAAAATGCAATATGTAATAAAACATCTCCCAATTCTTTACGAATGCCGTCGATATCGTTTTTTATGATTGCATCGCATAATTCATAAGTTTCTTCTATTGTATTTGTTCGTAAGCTTTCATTAGTCTGCTTCTTGTCCCACGGACATTTTTCTCTTAATTCATCCAGAATGTCCAGAAAGCGGCCGAATGCCTCCATCTTTTCCTCTTTACTATGTTTCGTCATTTTAATTGTTGTTTAAAACGGTTCAGACCGTTATTTAAGAAATTTATATATTGTTTTATATCGATACTATAGCCGTATGCAGAACTTAAAGGGTCGCCTTTGGGAGTAAGAATTACCTGGTAAGGTTGGGATTCGCTTCCGAATTTTATTTGTTGCAAAGCTTGCCATTTTTCTCCGAAAGTCGTAATTTTCGTCGGTTTCCCGTCGATAGAAATGATTTCTGCTTTTGGGAGTTTGGTTTTGTCATCTACCATTAGTCGTATGACGACGAATTCTTGATCGAGCAAGTGTTTAATGCGTGGATAAGTCCACACCGAAGCTTCCATTTTCCGGCTTTCTGCACAGCCATATCCGGAAAATTCGAGTAATACGGGTTTCTCGGAATTTTTGGCGTATTCCATACCTTCATTATAGTTGTCGAAATGATTGCCGAAATCTTTTGTGTAAAGATTGAAGTCTTGTGCATAGAGAGGAGGAACTAAAGCCCCTATTTCTTTTAATGGAGCACCCAAAAGACCCGGTACCATGTACAGTGTAAAGCTAAAAGTCAATATGGCAAGAAAAAATCTTCCGACGCTTATCGACGGAGTCTCTTTGTCGTGAGTAAATTTTAGTTTCCCGATCAGATATATTCCTAAAAATGAGAAAATGATTATCCATAAAACAAGGAAAATTTCCCGATTTAGTAAATGTTTGCCGTATATAAGATCTGCTATGGATAAAAAAGTCAGGGAATAAGCCAAAATGAAAAAACCTGTGATTCGGTTAAGTAGCAGTAGCCGGTGAGCTTGCTTGGGTGTTGCAGGATTCCATGTTATAAAAATAAGGATGATTGCAACCGGAAGAACAAAAGCCGAGACAAATCCCGTGAGAGTTAGATAAGGTCCTAAAATCGAATGCAGTGATGCAGCCTGCGTAAGATATGATCCGATATAAGATCCTGTGCAGGAGAGTGATAGTAAAACTGTTAGAATCGATAATCCGATAAAATTACCGACAGCCTTTTTTTTGCTGATGATCGAGGAATGAAATGCTCCGAGTAAAAATGCTGCCAGTATGACGAACAGAATAAACAAGAATAAATTAGATATTAGGTTTGTTGTAAACTGATAAAAGATCTGTATCCCGAATGCTGATGTGAGCAGGATTCCACAGAGCGGAAATACAATTAATAATGTAACGCTGTATAATAATGTGCGAAAAATAGACTGTTTGCGTGATGACCTTTGCTGTTGAAAACTATATATGCTCATCAATATCATCGGCCACAAACAGGGCGTCAACAAAGATAAAAGTCCTCCTTTAAATCCGTTTACGTAAGCTTTGCGATAGCTGATTTCTGTACCGGCATGATTTTCTCCGAATGCCTCCATTTGTTGTTTTACAGGTTTCCAAGTATTTAGATAAGCTTTATTTGAGTGTCCATGTTGGGTAGAAATGGTAGATGAGATAGAAGGTTCTGCATTCGGAATGATTTTATTGATAGTTTCTTCTAATACAAAATTATGACGGGTAGGAGGCAGGCAAGTGACATTGTTACATGCCTGATATTCGATATGTCCTTCGATTAGGACTTTTTCACTTTCGGGTATTATTTCGATTCCTTGTATAAATCGGGCAGAATGATTGTACCATTTGAGATTCATTTCGAATAGAGAATTATATTCTTCTATCGGACGATCGATTTCCCGTATATTTCCTAATAAAACCGCCCCTTCGATTTTATCGAATACAAAGGCTGTAGAATGAGGACCGCCTTCGGGAAGCTGTGTTCCGAAGAGATGCCATTCTCCCAATATGTGGGCTGAAAATACAATTTCTTTGAAATTTTCTTTTTCTGTATTGTTGATTTGGGTATTCCATTTGACCGGTTCTGTTTTTTGTGACTGGGCATTAATACAGGCTATTAAACAGAAAGCTAACAGAACAATAATCTTTTTCATATTTGTGTATATTGAAACTAAAATACAAAGATACTTCATAAAAACATATAGTAATAGTCTATTTTTCGTTTTAATCGGTATAAAAGTGATAAAAATGAAAGAGATTTACAACTTGTTGTTCAAAACCGCTTTTGGTTAGGGATTTTTTTCTAATTTTGTTTCTTAAATTTATGAATATATGATGTCGAAAATAATACCTGAGTCGCAAATTGCTCAGGTAAACAAGTTGATAGACGAGGCTGATCATATCGTAATAGTGTGTCATGTTTCTCCAGATGGTGATGCTGTCGGTTCTACTTTGGGTTTATATCATTTTTTATCTGCAATAGATAAAGAAGCTACGGTGATTGTTCCGGATGCTTTGCCGGATAATTTATTATTTTTGCCGGGAGCTAAAGATATTTTGATATATAGTCGTTATACTGACTTTGCAAATGAACTGATACAAAAAGCCGACCTGATTTTTTGTCTCGATTTTAATGCTTTGAAGCGTATAGATATGATGGAGCTGGCGATTAAGAATGCCGGTGCGAAAAAAATCATGGTCGATCATCATCTTGATCCCGAACAGTTTTGCAATGTAACGATTTCTCATCCCGAAATATCATCTACATGCGAACTGGTATTTCGTCTGATTTGTCGTATGGGAATGTTTGATGACTTGAATGTTCAATGTGCAACAGCGATTTATACGGGAATGATGACCGACACGGGAAATTTTACTTATAATTCCAATAAGTCCGATATCTATTTCATTATAGAGGAATTAGTAAAAAAAGGCATAGATAAAGATAAAATATATGCGAAAGTCTGCAATACAAATTCAGTCGATAAACTTCGATTGAACGGATATGCTGTGAGTCAGAAAATGGAGATTTTCCCGGAATATCGTGCTGCGATGATTTCTTTGACACGAGAAGAACTGAATCGTTATCATTATCGGAAAGGAGATAGTGAAGGATTGGTGAATGTTCCTTTAAGTATAGAAAATATTGTATGTTCGGTATTTTTGAGAGAAGAGACAGGTTTTATTAAAGTTTCGTTGCGCTCCAAAGGAACTTTCCCTGTAAATAAAATCGCAGCCGAACACTTTAACGGCGGTGGTCATCTGAATGCTTCCGGTGGAGAGTTTTTCGGAACGATGGAGGAGGCGCAGGAGTGTTTTCGCAAACTATTACCTCTTTATGTCCGATATTTGAAAGATTAAATTTTTTTATTGTCTTATATAGATTGCTTATTCTACGAATTCGTTATTTTTGAACCGATTAATATATCAGGTATATATTGTAACAAGAGAATTCTTACTAAATAAAAATAGATTAAATGAAACAAAAGCTTATATTGATTATGCTTCTTTGCGGATTCCTGGTTATAGGAACTTCCTGTAAAGATGATAAAACTTACGCTGAGTTATTGCAAGAAGAGCAAGATTCTATCGATAAATATTTAAAAGGGTATAGAGTGGCCGATATTCCGGCAAATCTCGATGACTTAGAAACTACGAATGGAGACAGGGAAAGTGCTGATGCTCCGTATTACAGGCTTGAAGACGGTGTTTATATGCAGATTATCTCTAAGGGGAATGGTACTCCTATACAAAAAGGCGATAAAGTTTATTTCCGTTTTTTACGGCAAAATTTAAATACTCTTGCTTCTACGGGAAGTGCTGATGCTGTAGGTAATTTCTATTATGAAAATATCGACGATTATTATTTCAATTATAATACGGTTACGACATCCTCTTCTACAACCTATGGTCTTGGCATAGAGTACCCGTTGCAATATGTCGGAAATAAAGCTGTTGTAAAGGTTATCGTTCCTTCGAAAATGGGATTTACCGAATCTATTTCGTCTGTTATTCCATATTTATATCTTATTGAGTATTCATTGAGTGAACAATAATAACCCTAACTATAAAAATTTCAATTATGTCATTAATTAAATCGATTTCAGGTATTCGAGGTACTATCGGCGGTAAGGCCGGAGAAGGTCTGAATCCCCTCGATATCGTTAAATTTACGGCGGCCTATGCGACATTGATCCGCAAGACGACATCGGTAAATACAAATAAAATAGTAGTAGGTCGTGATGCCCGTATTTCGGGAGAAATGGTTAACTATTGCGTGGTCGGTACTTTGATGGGTATGGGCTTTGATGTTGTGAACATCGGTCTGGCAACAACCCCGACAACCGAATTGGCTGTAACGATGGAGAATGCTTGCGGCGGAATTATTTTAACGGCGAGCCATAATCCTAAACAGTGGAATGCATTGAAGTTGTTGAATGAGAAAGGTGAATTTCTGAATGCGGCAGAAGGCAATCAGGTTCTTGAAATCGCAGCGAGAGAGGATTTTTTGTTTGCCGATGTAGATCATTTAGGTAAAGTTACCGAAAATTTCATATATACACAGAAACATATAGAGAGTGTCCTTGCTTTGGATCTGGTGGATGTCGATGCCATTAAAGCTGCAGGTTTTACTGTCGCTGTAGATTGTGTCAACTCTGTCGGAGGAATTGCTATTCCGGCTTTGTTGGAAGCTTTAGGGGTAAAAAAAATCGAAAAGTTATATTGTGACCCGAACGGACAATTTCCACATAATCCCGAACCACTGCCTGCGCATCTTACCGAAATTTCTTCTTTGATGAAAAAAGGGGGAGCAGATGTCGGTTTTGTTGTCGATCCGGATGTCGATCGTCTGGCTATTATTTGTGAAAACGGGGATATGTTCGGCGAAGAATATACTTTGGTTGCGGTTGCCGACTACATTTTAAAGCATACACCTGGCAATACGGTATCGAATCTGAGTTCTTCCAGAGCTTTACGGGACGTGACTCGTTCCTATGGTCAACAATATAATGCAGCTGCTGTAGGAGAGGTGAATGTCGTAACCAAAATGAAAGAAACCGGTGCAGTAATCGGTGGAGAAGGGAACGGTGGAGTTATTTATCCGGCAAGTCACTACGGTCGGGATGCTTTGGTGGGTATCGCGTTATTTTTGACTCATCTGGCAAAAGAGAAGAAATCGGTTAGTGCTTTGCGTGCTACTTATCCGCCTTATAGCATTGCTAAGCAAAAAGTGCAGTTGACACCGGATATTGATGTGGATGCCCTGTTAAAGGCCGTGAAAGAGAAATATGCACAATATGAAGTAACGGATATCGATGGTGTGAAGATAGATTTCCCTGATAAATGGGTACATTTGCGTAAATCGAATACTGAACCTATTATCCGGGTTTATGCCGAAGCTAAAACTCCTGAACTGGCGGAGGAAACAGCCGCAGAAGTTATGGCGGTAATTGAAGAAATGGCGAAAAAATAAGTTTTGAAATTTAGATAAAGTATCGAGAATAGGCCGTCTCAGAATTCTATTTTGAGACGGCCTATTCTCGATACTTTATTAGTTAGTTTCCGTCTTGCTGGATATTGCCACTTTAATAACTCCGTCTTCCCGATTTTCAAAAATGTGGTAGGCCTTTTCTATTTCAGTCAAAGGAAATCGGTGGGTAATAAGTGGGGTTGTATCTATTTTCCCTTTTTCTATCAAAGTAAGAATCTCGGCACAGTCGCATCCGTCCACTCCTCCTGTCTTAAAAGTTAGATTTTTTCCGTACATATAAGGTAAGGGTAGTATTTGCGGTTTATCATAAAGGGCTACGACCGTGACGGTAGCATTGGGGCGGGCACATTCCCATGCCAGGCGAAAAGTATCTTCACCACCTGCTACCTCTAATACGACGTCTGCTCCCCCGTGATCACTGTTTTGGAGAACGAATTCCTTACAATTTTCAGGTTCTGTTATCAGTATATCAGGGTAATGTTCACGGACAAAATGAATCCTGTCAGGGGATTTTTCACAAACAATGATATGCTGCGGTTTTTTTAGCATTGTGCAGAGCAGCGTACAAATTCCCGTAGGACCTGCTCCAATGATGAGTACCGTATCTTCTTCAGAAATTTCTGAAATACGGGTTGCCCAAAAGCCTGTGGCAAGAATATCCCCGACGAATAATGCCTGTTCGTCACTGACTGCATCGGGAATACGATTCAATCCTTGATCGGCAAACGGTACTCTGATATATTCGGCCTGACCTCCGTCGATGCGACATCCCAAAGCCCAACCCCCATTGGGATCGGTACAGTTGTTGACATATCCGTGACGACAGAAGAAACATTCACCGCAGAAGGTTTCAACATTTACCGTGACTCTGTCACCGGGTTTGACTGATAATACGTCAGCGCCTATTTGTTCAACAACGCCTACCATTTCATGGCCGACAGTTATGCCGGGAATTGCACGTGGTACACTTCCGTGTTTGATATGTAGATCACTGGTGCAAATACTGCTAAGAGTCACACGGATGATTGCATCGCGGGAGTCTCTTATTTCTGGTCTTGGCTTTTCTAACAATCTGAATTTTCCGTGTTCAATATAGGTATATGCAAGCATGATGTTCTTTTTAAAGAGTTCTTTTTGTTACAAAAGTAACTATTTTATCCGCAAATCATTCTGCGTCTTCATCCAAAGTTTCGATTAAGAAACTTACCGGGCGAAATCCGTCATTACATGAGATCATGGCCGATTTTTTATTCTTCATCCATCCGTTATAAAAATTGCTCCCGCCATGAGCTAAAGTCATCACAAAAGGCGACATGCTTTGCCAAGCACTCTCGCACATGCCATCAGGTTTTTCCCAACCGTTAGCGATAAATATTTGTCCTTCTTTCATATCGCATGCATGTTCGATATAGTTTTCATATTTTGCCATTAAATCTCGATAGCAGGCCATTCGCATAACGGTAATCTTACATTTTTTCATGAAAGTATTTCTATATTTTGTGCCATAAAGTTAATGAAATCAAATGAGAGATTATATAATATAGTTTCTATTAATTATCTTTGTAACTCAGCAAATGTATAAATAACAAGAATATGTCATTGGGTAGAGTACTTCTTTCTATTATCTTTCCACCGCTTGCAGTATTGGATAAAGGCTGTGGATCTATTCTTATCGTATTTATTCTTACAATAGTAGGATGGGTTCCCGGAGTAATAGCTGCATTAGTTATTTTAAATAAATCGGAAGTATAATACAGGTGTATAAATGATTGTTCGTATTACCGAAAATAAAAAACGATTTCTTAATTTGTTGCTGCTTGCCGATGAGCAGGAATCTATGATAGACCGCTATTTGGAAAGAGGAGAGATGTTTGTCCTTTATAAAAAAGAGATTCCGGTAGCGGCATGTGTTATTACCGATGAAGGAGATAATGTTTGTGAAATAAAGAATATAGCTGTCTTACCTCAATATCAACGACAGGGATATGGCAGACGTTTGATAGATTTCTTATTTGAGCGTTATAAAAAATCTTATCGGGTTATGCTTGTTGGGACGGGAGATACTTTTTCAACCATATCTTTTTATGAACATTGCGGCTTTGTGCGTTCTCATTATCTTCCAGGATTTTTTACAGATCATTATGACCATCCGATATTTGAAGAAGGGAAGCAATTGGTAGATATGGTTTATTTAAAAAAAGAATTATGATTTTTTCTCGGAATATTATTTGTTGTTTATTCCGTATCCGAAGAGTGCAAAGTCCCCGAGACAGGGATCTTCAGGAAAAATTTGTTTCATAAAGTCTGTTATTTCCATAGCTGTTTTGATGTCCGGTGTCGATCTTTGGGTTATACCGCATTTTTTTGCGATTTGATGTACGTGTGTGTCGAGAGGAACTATCAGCTCTGATGGAGAAAAACTTTCCCAGATTCCGAAATCTACGGTTTTATCTTGCCGGATCATCCAACGCAAAAACATACAAATTCGTTTGCAAGCCGAGTTCCCTTCCGGTTTCGGAATCCCGTTTATATTGATAAAAAGATTTTGTATTCGTTGAACAAGAGTCTGTCCGGGGGTCGATTTTAATGCAGACTCTAAAGATCCGAATTTTTGGTAACAATAATGCATTCGTTCACAAATTTCATACAGATCGTGATATTTGAAAAAGCGATAGAAACTATTATAATTATTTTGATAGTTAGAATATTTATTGTTCAGGATAAAGTGTAGGGGTGAGCCTCCGAACATACGATCCAATTCTTCGGCCTTGGTTATGATACATTTTCGATTACCGTAAGAAATCCATGCTGTGAGAAAAGCGCTTATCTCTATATCTTTTGCTTCTGAATATCTGTGCGGAAATTGTACCGGATCGGAATGTATGAATTTGTCCCGGTTATATTCGGCTGCCCAGTCTCTTAATTGTTGTATGTCTATTTGGCCCATGAATTTTTAGATATTCGAGTTATTTCTTTTTATAAAAACGGTCTTTAATAAGTTTAATAAATAGCCCGGTAATCTTTGAATAGACTATCGGGCTATTTTATATATCGGAATGTTCTTTTACCGGTCGTTTCTTTTTTCGAGTGTAATGATTATTTTCCCTTCCGAATCACAAAGACCTGCATACTTTTTTCCATTCTTTTCCGGTAACAATTTAAATGCCTTTACATTTTCTAAAGCTTTTAGAAATGTAGGTTCTGTGTTTCCCGGACATGCCATACGGGTGGTCGCAATCTGTCCTAAAGATAGGAAATATTCATTGGCATTGTCTGTCGTTATTTGTCCGTTCATACGGTTACAGCCTGCGTTTCCTGTAATTTTCCGATCTTTTGTATTGAATGTAATAAAAGGCTTTTGATCATCGGTGAGAGGTTTTTCGTTTATCAAGGTGACGTCCCATGTCCCTTCAAGCTCAGAGAATGGTTGCCTTTTTAGAGTGATCACTTCTTTTTTATTTGCATTATACAGTTTGAGAAATTTTCCAGATTCGATTTTAAAAGAAGTCGTATTATTAAGAGCTTCCATAATTTGGCGTTCAGGATTTTCTCCCATACAAGCCCTCATTGTACTGATAACTTTATCTAAGCGGAAAGAACCATCGTCCCCGACTATCAATTCCCCGTTGATGATATTGCATCCATTATTCCCATGTATTCTTTTTTCTTTGAGATCGAATGCGAGGAATGTCGGTTCTTCGCTGACGATTTTTTTTCCATCGACAGAAATAATATTCCAGCTTCCTTGCAGAACTTCGGTCGAAGTTGTATAAGATTGTGTCGATTTACTTTCTTTTTTTGAACTGCATGAGATTGTTCCGCAAAGAACAACAGCAGTTGCTACATACATCCATTTTTTCATTTTTCGTTAAGTTTTATGTTATTGAATATAACTGCGCGTGAAAACAAACTATTGCACGGCATATTGATATCAAAACAATTTATTGTCTACAAAAGTACATAAATCTTTTAAAACTTTCTTGCAAGAAACATTAAATGTGTATAGTAAAAGAGTCGGCATCCTGTAATACAGGAAATTTTTGTCTAAATGCGATTAACTTTTCTGCCGATAAAGTTGTAGTAATATGTGTTTCCTTTTCTTCGGGTGTCGATAAAATAATTTTTCCTTTCGGATCTATAACGGTAGTGTGTCCGGAATAATATATTCCCGTAAGATCATGCCCTATGCGATTTACACCGCAAACGTATGCTTGATTTTCTATTGCTCGTGCTTGCAATAATATATCCCATACCGAGATGCGAGAGTGAGGCCAACATGCCGGTATGATTAATAGATCGTACCGGATATTATTGTTGCGTAACCATACCGGAAAACGCAGATCATAACATATCGATAAGCAAATATTCCACCCTTTGTAAGAAATTATTGTTTGTTGTTGACCTTCGGAAAAACTTAGGTTTTCTTTTCCTACACGGAATAAATGCCGTTTGTCATAAAATCTAATTTGGTTACCCGGTGCTATAAAGAATCCTCGATTATAAAACTTGTCATTTTGATTACAGATAAAACTTCCGGCAAGAGCAAATTCATAAGTATTTGCCCAATACTTTAATCTCGAAATTGTTTCTCCGTTTTCAGTTTCAGCAAGATTTCGACTGTTCATTGAAAATCCGGTAGTGAACATTTCCGGAAAAATAACAATATCGGTTGTCCCTTTTAGCTTTTGGAGTGTTATTTGTTGTTTGTTTAGGTTTACTTCTTTATTTTCCCAGATAATATCTGTTTGTATTGGCGTTATGCGGAGGTCATTCATGAGTTTGGAACTTTAGGGGAAGAAGTAGCAAAAAAGTTTTTATTCTATAGCAAACAAATCGGGGTATTTAGCATGATAATTTTTATAGAATTGTTTGATCTTGATCATATCTTTTTCAAAGTCTCCGGTAGGGATGAATGTTTTTTTCAACCCGATAGATTTTTCTTTATAATCAATATATGCCAGTACGATAGGTACATTTGCTTTTAGAGCGATAAAATAAAATCCTTTTTTCCAATCCGGATTTCTTTTTCTTGTTGCTTCTGGGGTAATGGCGATGTTGAAATGTTCGTGTTTGTTGAATTTGTCGACGATCTGATCGATCAGATCAGAATGTTTACTCCGATCTACGGGAATGCCCCCCATAGACCGGAATATAATATTCAAAGGGAAAAAGAACCAGTCTTTTTTTATTAAAAATCCAGCATGTCTTCCGATCGAAAGATATGCCAGTTTCCCGAGAAAAAAATCGGTATTGCTGGTATGCGGAGCTACGCAAATTACACATTTAGGATAATCGGGAACTGAAACTTCTACTTTCCAACCCAATAGGTGTAAAATGAAACGGCATACCTTTTTTCTCATCTTTTTTATTTGTTCAGTTCACCTAATTCTTTTAATATTTCACCGATTTTATTGTCAAAAGACTGTATCAGACTCTTGTAATATTTTTTTACCAGTTTGGGGTTTTCCTTACCATCAGGAGTATTTACACGACGCAAGAAGTCGTCTTGGCAGTTGATAATTCTTGATAGTAGTTCGTCTATTTTTTGAGGATCACTGTTTTTTATGTATAATTTGTTGAACAGACATTCAGCAATAAGTTCATTCGAGATGAAATTGATCTCTTTTTTTAGTTCTCTTTTATTTGCCATAGCTTTTTATTTTAGAGGTTATACCGACAAATATAGCTATTTTTTTATAAGGTCGTATAAAAAAAGAAAGCATTTTCTTTTTATGGGAGTTTGTCTGTGAATATATTTTGTACGTTGAATTTGAAAATGTTTTTATTCTAAAAAAGAGAGACTTATTTTCGTTAGAAGAGATAATTGTTGTACATTTGCATTTTATTTTTACACATTAAAAACGTGTTGAATATTGATTAATATGGAAAAGAACCCCCTGAACTTGGACTATCTTTTTGAAGTGAGTTGGGAAGTTTGTAATTTGGTGGGTGGTATTTATACTGTGCTTTCTACTAAAGCAAAAACTTTACAACAGATAAATAAGGATAGAAATGTGTTTATTGGTCCTGATTTGTGGAAAGAAAAAGAATCACCTTATTTTATTGAAGTTCCTTCTCTTTTCAAAGATTGGAAAAAGATAGCTGCAAAAGAAGGATTGCAGGTCAGAACCGGACGTTGGGATATTCCGGGCAGACCGATTGTTATCCTTATTGATTACAATAATATGTACCCTTGTCGTAATGAATTGTTTACCGATATGTGGAATTGGTTCGGTGTAGATTCGTTACCGGCTTATGGTGATTATGACGAGTCGTGTATTTTTGCGTATGCTTCGGCACTCGTGATAGAGAGTTTCTATAAATATATTCGAGGAGAAAATTTAAAAGTGATAGCTCATTTTGATGAGTGGATTACCGGTATGGGGTTGCTGTATATCAGGCATAAATTACCGGCTGTCGCTACTGTTTTTACGACTCATGCGACTTCAATAGGGCGTTCTATTGCCGGGAATAATAAGCCTCTTTATGATTATTTGCCGGGATATAATGGTGATCAGATGGCAAGAGAGTTGAATATGGTATCGAAACATTCGTTAGAAAAACATGCGGCACATCAGGCACATTGTTTTACAACAGTGAGTGATATAACGGCGCGAGAATGTGCTCAGTTGCTCGAGCGCTGTCCGGATATTGTAACGCCTAATGGATTTGAAGAGAATTTTGTACCTAAGGGAGCTTTATATGAGGAAAAACGCAATATTGCTCGTGAGCGGTTATTGAAGCTTGCCGGTTCATTAGTTGGATATGAACCGGATGAGTGTTCGTTTTTAATAGCCACTTCGGGACGTTACGAATATAAAAATAAGGGTATTGACCTTTTTATAGAAGCAGTACGGCGGCTGAAAGAAACCTATACGGGAGAAAAGGAAATAATTGCTTTCGTGATGGTTCCGGCATGGTCAGGAAATGCGCGAGAAGATTTGGCTTTGCGGATGAATGCAGTCGAAAATTTTAAAACAGCATTGCCCGATCCTTTTATAACACATGCACTTTACAATTATAACGAAGACCGTGTTATGTCGCAAATTCATAATGGTGGGTTCTCGAACAGACCGGAAGATAAAGTCAAAATTATTTTTATTCCCTCATATTTAAAAGGTGATGACGGTATATTGAATCTTTCGTATTACGATGTGCTGATCGGTCTGGATGCAACAGCGTTTCCTTCATATTATGAACCGTGGGGATATACTCCGTTGGAGAGTATCGCTTTCGGAGTTCCTACTGTTACGACCGATTTATCAGGATTCGGACTTTGGAGTTGTCCTTCGGGAGCTTGTCCTGTGAACGAAAAGGGTGTTGCCGTATTACATCGGACAGATTCTAATTATGATGAAGTGGCAAGTCAATTAGTGGAGACAATAAGAGATTTGTCCGGTAAAACAGTAACGGAAATCGAAAATATACGCAAGCTTGCAATGAAAACATCGAAGCAGGCATTGTGGAAATATTTTATTTCTTATTATGAACAAGCTTATAATTGGGCTTTGAAAAGTGTAAATAAAACTGACAATTAGAACATTATAATAAAGAGGCTGTTTTAATTAAGCAGAGACAGATAAAATATAAAGACTATTAACTAACAACCAAGTTATATGAAAGTACAAGTAAGTAATACAAACGCACCGTGTTGGCGTGACATTACGGTAAAATCAAGAGTTCCTGCACAATTGGATATCTTGCAGGAGATGGCTCGTAACATTAGTTGGGTGTGGCATAGTGAGGCGATCGAAATGTTCCGGTCTATTGATCCGGTATTGTGGAAATCGACAAACGGGAATCCTGTATTGATGCTTCAGCAGATTAATTATGAACGCTTGGAAGAAATTGCGGCAGATAAGGCGATAATGCGTCGTATTAATGACTTATACGATGAATTTAAAAAATATATGGATGTAGAAAAGAGAACCGATCTTCCTTCTGTAGCTTATTTCAGCATGGAATACGGTTTGGCTAACATCCTGAAAATATATTCGGGAGGATTGGGAATTCTTGCCGGAGATTATTTAAAAGAGGCCAGTGACTGTAACGTCGATATGGTCGCAGTGGGTTTTTTATATCGATATGGATATTTTACCCAGACACTTTCTATGGATGGACAGCAGTTGGCTAATTATGAACCTCAAAATTTCAACCAGCTTCCGGTAGAGCAAGTTACTGACGAAAACGGGCATCCGATAGTTTTAGAAGTGCCTTATCCGGGACGCATTATTTACGCCAATATCTGGAAAGTAAGCGTCGGGCGGGTTCCTTTATACCTCATGGATACCGATCTCGATTTGAATAGCGAGTTTGACAGACCTATTACATATCAGTTGTATGGGGGAGATTGGGAACATCGTATGAAACAAGAATATATGCTTGGTATAGGTGGTATTCTTATGTTGAAGCGTTTAGGTATCAAGAAGGATATTTATCATTGTAATGAAGGACATGCTGCGCTTATTAATGTGCAGAGGTTGGTAGAGTATGTTCAGAATGAAAAACTTTCATTCGAAGAAGCTCTTGAGGTCGTTCGTGCTTCGTCGCTTTATACGGTGCATACACCTGTTCCGGCCGGTCATGATAGTTTTGATGAAGGATTATTCGGAAAATATATGGGTGAGTTCCCTGCAAAACTGGGAATTTCATGGCAAGACTTGATGGATTTGGGAAGAGAAAATCCAGGGACGAACGAAAAATTCTCGATGAGTGTGTTTGCATGTAATACCTGTCAGGAAGTAAACGGTGTGAGCTGGTTACACGGAAAAGTTTCACAACACATGTTCCAGCCTATTTGGAAAGGATATGCAGCCGAAGAACTTCATGTGGGATATGTGACTAATGGTGTGCATTTTCCTACTTGGGCGGCGACCGAATGGAAAGAGTTCTATGTCGAGAAATTGGGACGGGATTTTTTAACGCATCAAGATGACCGTAAGATGTGGGAAAAAATATACGACGTACCCGATGAGGAGATTTGGAAGCTTCGCCAGACAATGAAAAATAAATTGGTGAATTTTGTGAAAGACGATTTCCGTGAAAACTGGTTGAAAAATCAGGGAGATCCCTCTCGAATTGTTTCTGTTCTTGAGCGTATCGACCCAAATGCACTACTTATCGGGTTTGCTCGTCGTTTTGCAACTTACAAACGGGCACACTTGCTTTTCACCGATCTTGAAAGATTATCCAAGATCGTGAATAATCCTCAATATCCGGTACAATTCCTGTTCTCTGGAAAAGCACATCCTGCGGATGGTGCTGGACAAGATCTCATAAAACGAATTGTCGAAATTTCACGTCGTCCTGAATTTTTAGGAAAGATTATTTTCTTGGAAAATTATGACATGAAAGTAGCCAAACGTCTGATATCCGGTGTAGATATTTGGCTAAATACTCCGACACGCCCTTTAGAGGCATCCGGAACATCTGGAGAAAAAGCCGAAATGAATGGAGTTCTCAATTTCTCCGTGCTTGACGGCTGGTGGTATGAAGGTTATAAAGAAGGTGCAGGCTGGGCATTAACAGATAAACGGACATTCCAAGATCAAGGTCATCAAGATCAATTGGATGCTGCAACGATTTATTCTATGCTTGAAAATCAAATCGTACCTCTTTATTTTGCTAAGAATAGCAAAGGGTATTCACCTGAATGGATTCAGTATATTAAGAATTCCATTGCACAGATTGCCCCAGAGTTTACGATGAACCGTATGCTTAAAGATTATATTGATCGTTTTTATAGCAAAGAGGCCAAACGTTCTAAACTTTTGGTTGCTGACAACTATAAAAAAGCCAAAGAAATAGCCGCTTGGAAGCAAGAAGTCGTAGCTAAATGGGATTCGATCGAAATTAAGTCGGTTAACTTGCCCGAAGCGATACTTTACAGTCCGCATGTAGGCGAAGAATATCCGATTGAGGTAGCTATTGATCCTAAAGGACTTGGAAACTGCATTGGTGTTGAATTAGTCGTTACTCCTGTTGAGGACGGTCAAATGAAACCTTATCAGGTGTATGAACTTAATGTAGTAAAAACGACAGATGATTCTACTGTCTTCCACATCGATTACCAGTTACGGGCAGCAGGAACATACAAATATTCGTTCCGCATGTATCCTAAAAATCCTGATCTTCCTCATCGCCAAGATTTTGCTTACGTGCGTTGGTTTTGATCGATAATAAATGTTATCATAAAAGTCCGGGATTTTAACGATTCCGGATTTTTTGTTTTTTGGTCTACCTGCAAATGTTTAAGAAATGATGGAATGTAAGGATATATTTTAAGAATTTGTATCTTTGTTCAGAAAGATTCTATATCGATGAAATTTCAAGATTTACAGCAAATAAATGCACGTTATGCTGATGAACTGAAAAAAGTTGCGTCAGAAGTGATAGATTCCGGTTGGTATCTGCAAGGAAAAAGAGTTGCCGCATTCGAAAATCAATTAAGTGATTATCTGGGGTGTCGTTATACCGTGTCTGTAGGAAATGGCTTGGACGCATTGAGATTGATATTTAAGGCTTATATCGTGAGGGGTTTGATGCAACCGGGAGACGAAATTATAGTACCGGCTAATACTTTTATCGCTACGATATTGGCAATAACCGATAATGGGTTGAAACCGGTGTTTGTAGATCCTGATATACAGACATTCAATCTCGATATAGAAAAAGTAGAGATGAAAATAACCGAACGTACTCGGGCGATTGTTGTAGTACATCTTTATGGCCGCTGTTGTTGGAATGAAGAGTTAAAATATTTGGCGGAAAAATACAGACTGAGAGTTATAGAAGATAATGCTCAAGCGATAGGAGCGGTCAGTCGGGTAGAAGGGTTTAACGGAACATACAAAACTGGAGCGTTGGGTGATGCTGCGGCGATTAGTTTTTATCCCGCAAAAAATTTAGGAGCGTTGGGTGATGCCGGAGCTATAACTACGAATGATACGGAATTGACCGATGTGATTCGTGCATTAGCCAATTATGGTTCTATTGAAAAATATATAAATGTTTACCAAGGGGTAAATAGCCGTATGGATGAATTACAGGCTGCATTTTTATCTGTAAAGTTAAAGTACCTCGATAAGGAAAACCGAGCTCGTCGCCAAGTTGCTATTTGGTATGATAAGTATTTGAACCATCAGGACATTATAAAGCCCAGTATAGAATCTCCTGAGGGACATGTGTGGCATCAATATGTGATTCGGACCGTACGGCGGGAAGAACTTCGCTCTTATCTTGAAAAACAAGGTATTCCGACAATGATTCATTATCCTATCCCTCCTCATAAACAGTTTTGTTATCATCAATATAATGATTTAAACCTCCCTGTCTCCGTATTGCTTAGCCGTGAAGTGTTAAGTCTTCCGGTTTCTCCGGTAATCACAGAGTCCGATGTTATTGAAATATCTTCTTGTATAGCGGATTTTTAGACCGATTCTAAGATTTTATGGATATAAGGTTTTGTTTGAAGTTTTGATTTCTGATGGCTATTTAAATTAATTAGGGTCGGAAAATTTCGTTAATTTCGATAGAAAAGGATTCTGGTCTCTCGTTTTCCCAACATATTTCCGGGATATTACATAATAAACAACGCCCACCCATATTAGGCATATTGTTTTTATACACGGGATTTTTTAAAATGGCGAGGGATAATCGGGTTTTAGGATTTTCTATCTGTTTTTTTATCGTAGCGATGAAGTCTTTTAAATGAATATGGAATGAGGGAGATGCGACAATCAAAATACCATCGATAAAGGTAGTATTTGACGTTTCATTGGAAAAAGGAGTTATTTCGATTATTTCATCTTTTTCATTTAGAAAAAGAATATGTTTATGATATATTTGCTCTCTATAACAAATGCAGTGTGCAAAAAATCCCCGTTTCATGGTTTTTATTTTGTTGCGGTAGAATCATTCTCTGCCGTTATTTCCGGTCGTGTTATTTCCGACTTTCTATAACGGATACGGGTGAGAGAAATGCTGTCGGCGTAAGTTTTTATCCAATCGGGACGTGATGGAACAATAATGTTTCCGTATATTTTATTGATAGCAGACGAATCGGATTCGACTCGGAATGTTGCCCACCCGTTATTGCGGATATTAGAACTGATGAAGCGAATCGAGTCATTTTTATGCTTTACAGCTAATGTTACATGAGGATATTGCTTATGTATCTGAGGTAACATGCTGAATTTCAATTTTAAAATAAAAATATCTTTTTCTTGGTAATTATCGTCTGCAGGAATATCGAAAGTCAATATACTTCGTCCGATATGAGGTTCGAAAACATAGAAGCGTTCTTTCGGCCATATATTCACAGAATCTCCGGGACGGGAGAGTGGTTGGGAGTTGTTCTCGGCAATCAATACTTTTACGGCTTCATCTTCTTCTTTGAGACGAGCTATGACATTATCGTATATTTTGATATATTTGGGTAAATGATGCCCATACCACATTAGAGAAGAGTCGAATAAAGCTTTATCTACTCCATGCTTTTTTAGCACAGCGTTGCGCAGTTCTTCTTTTTGTTCTATGGAACCGTATTTCTGATAATTTTTTTCTATAATCGCTTCTGATTTATGAATATCGACTAAGAGATCTTCCATTGCCTTAGGCTTGATAATGTGATCGGGAGTTCGGTCACAAGCCGGGAATAAGCAAAGAATTACACTGCATAAAGCTATATAAAACAATGATCTCATAAAAGACTATTTAGTTCTTCGACACAGATGCTAAGTATTTTCGATAAAAAAGCAGCAATACGATTACCCCTATAGTAATAGCCGAATCGGCTATATTAAAAACCGGTCGAAAAAATTCGAAAGAATCTCCTCCGATAAAAGGAATCCAATCAGGCCAATAGAACCGGAATAGAGGAAAATAGAGCATATCTACGACTTTCCCGTGAAATAACGACTGGTAACCGCCGCCTTCGGGGAATAAGGTTGCCACAAACGGAGGTGTCGGGTTGTCAAATATAACACCATAAAAAACACTATCTATTATATTACCGAATGCACCGGCAAGGATAAGAGCGATGCAAACGACATATCCTCTTTTAAAGGGACGGTGTACTATTTTATACAAGTAGTATCCGATAAAAATAACGGCTGCAATACGAAACAAACTAAGAAACAGTTTGCTGATGATTTCTATACCGAAAGCCATTCCGTTGTTTTCTATAAATAGAATATAAAACCATTTTGTGATTTCGATATCTTGACCCAGATACATGTGAGTTTTAACCCATATTTTAGTAAACTGGTCGATAAATAATACTAAAAATATTACCAGTATAGCTATTTTTCCGTTTGTCAGTTTCATCCTCTTTTTAAACTGTGTGATGTTATTTATCCGTATTACGGATGTCCGATAAAGACAATTCGACGCCTGTTCCGTATGTTTTGTATATACGTCAAGTGTCGAATTGTTATTTTATATCGGATTCAAAGTGATCCGATTTTATTTCTGGTCTTTTTTGGCATTGATACTAAGTGTAGCATGAGGTACGGCCCGTAATCTTTCTTTAGGAATCAATTCTCCGGTTTCCCGGCAGATCCCGTATGTCTTGTTCTCGATTCTTACCATGGCAGCCTGCAGATGTTGTATGAACTTCATCTGTCGTTGAGCTAACTGACCGGCTTCTTCTTTCGATAGTGTCGTCGCACCTTCTTCCAGTACTTTGAACGTAGGAGAAGTATCACTTGTATCATTACCGTCAGCGTTCATAACTGCCGACTTCAGCAGATCATAATCCCGGTAAGCCTTGTCGAGCTTTTCTTGTATGATCGCGCGGAATTCTTCCAATTCTGCATCCGAATATCGTGTTTTTGTACTCATAGGTTTACGGTTTTTAAGTGAATAACCTTTTTTTCTTATTTACTACATAACATAGTAGATGTTATATAGTTTACAATATGATGCGAAAATAAAGAAATTACCCCAATATACAAAATTACCGGGGTAATAATACCGAATTTATGCTTTTGTTACGGATACTTGTAATTTAAATGAATCGAAATCCAGCTCTGTACAATTCTCATCGGATACGGTATCGACTATTTCTATCGAGTCTGCAAGCACTTGTTTTGCTATGTAATCTTCATATTTGTTTATTGCAGAATCTGTTTCAGAATGACTGGTCAGTTTTACGGTTATTTTATCCGTAATATCGAAACCGCTCGCTTTTCTGATATTCTGTATCCGATTGACCAATTCTCGGGCTATTCCTTCAAGGCGAAGTTCCTCTGTGACTGTAATATCAAGAGCCACAGTCAATCGTCCTTCATTGGCAACTAACCATCCGGGAATATCCTCAGAAATAATATCCACGTCATTCAATTCTATCGTAGCCTGTTGAGATTCGATATCGAACGTAAATTGTCCTTCAGTTTCGAAACGTGCTATTTCTTCTTGTTCCATTGATGCGATAGCTGCGGCTAATTGCTTCATGATTTTTCCATAGCGCGGTCCGAGCTTCTTAAAATCGGGTTTGATCCGTTTTACGAGTATTCCGGCCGTATTGTCTACGAAATTCAGTTCCTTTACATTTACTTCATTTAATATCAAATCTTTAACCGCTTCGATTTCCTCTTTCTGTTTTTCGTCTAAAACAGGAACCATTAATGCTGTTAGAGGTTGACGTACTTTAATATTTACTTTTCTTCGCAAGGCAAGTACCATAGATGTAATATCCTGAGCTATTTGCATACGTTCTTCTAAGGTCTTGTCTATATATTCCGGATGTAAAGTCGGAAAATCGCATAAATGTACCGATTTGTCAGAACGTCCGGTTGCGGATGTCAGGTCTCTGAACAACCGGTCTGCAAAGAACGGTGCTATGGGAGACATAAGTGCAGCGACAGTTTCCAGACATGTGTATAAAGTCTGATAAGCAGACAGTTTATCTGCATCCATCGTTCCTCCCCAGAACCGTTTCCGGTTAAGACGCACATACCAGTTGCTTAGATTATCGTTAACAAAGTCGGAAATAGCACGCCCTGCACGGGTCGGTTCGAAATTATTATAATGTTCGTCAACCTCTTTTACAAGAGTATTCAACAAAGAAATGATCCAGCGATCTATTTCAGGACGTTCTGCTACGGGGATTTCCGGCTCGGAGAATGTAAATCCGTCCACATTCGCATATAAAGCAAAAAACGAATAGGTATTGTAAAGTGTCCCGAAAAATTTTCGGCGAACTTCTTCTATACCGTCTATATCGAATTTCAGATTATCCCATGGAGATGAGTTGGTGATCATGTACCAACGCAGTGGGTCTGAACCGTATTTCTCAATCGTAGAGAACGGATCGACGGCATTGCCTAACCGTTTGGACATTTTATTCCCGTTTTTGTCAAGCACAAGACCGTTTGAGATAACGGCTTTATAGGCGACGCTGCCGAAAACCATTGTGGCAATGGCATGGAGGGTAAAGAACCATCCGCGGGTTTGATCTACCCCTTCGGCAATGAAGTCTGCCGGGTATATTTCGTGACTGTCGAGCAACTCTTTATTTTCAAATGGATAATGTATTTGAGCATAAGGCATTGCACCCGAGTCGAACCACACATCGATTAAGTCGCTTTCTCGTTTCATCGGCTTCCCGCTTTCCGATACTAACACGATATCATCGACGTATGGCCTGTGTAAATCGATTTTGTCGTAATTTTCTTTTTTATATTCGCCCGGTACAAACCCCTTTTCTTTGTACGGATTCGATTTCATGAATCCTGCAGCGATGGATTTTTCTATTTCGTTATATAATTCTTCTACCGATCCGATACATTTTTCTTCTCCTTCTTCTGAACGCCAAATAGGGAGAGGTGTACCCCAGTAGCGCGAACGACTCAAGTTCCAGTCATTCAAGTTCTCCAGCCATTTTCCGAAACGTCCTGTTCCGGTAGATTCCGGTTTCCAGTTGATGGTCTTGTTCAGTTCTATCATCTGATCTTTACAAGCCGTTGATTTGATAAACCAACTGTCCAACGGATAATATAATACCGGTTTGTCGGTACGCCAGCAATGCGGATAATTATGTACATGTTTTTCTATCTTGAATGCCTGATTATTGGCTTTCATCATCATACAGATAGAAATATCGAGAGTTTCGTCTTTATCGGTAAGATTCGGGTCGTACGCATTTTTCACGAAACGTCCGGCATATTCTTGGTATAAATCTACATTTACACACTCTTTTACAAATGTGTCGTCCAGCTCATCGAGTAAATAGAATTTTCCGGTAAGATCTACCATCGGACGCAGTTCTCCCTTTTTATTGACCATTTGTAACGGAGGTATTCCTGCAGCCTTAGCGACTTGGGCGTCATCAGCACCGAAGGTCGGTGCAATATGTACGATACCTGTACCGTCTTCTGTTGTTACATAATCTCCCGAAATGACACGGAATGCTCCTTCTCCCGGATTGACCCACGGAATAAGTTGTTCATATTCCATTCCGACTAAGTCCGGACCTTTATATTCAGCAATCACTTTATAGGGAATCAATTTGTCTCCGGGTTTATAATCTTCTAAAGCTAAGTCTGCCGCTTTCGGATTGAAATGAGTATTCAATAAAGCCTTTGCCAAAACTACTGTGATAGGCTTTCCGCTATAAGGGTTATAAGACTGCACCGCAACATAATCGATTTTCGGCCCTACGCATAGCGCAGTATTTGACGGTAGTGTCCAAGGAGTCGTCGTCCATGCAAGGAAATAAGGAGTTCCCCATTCTGCCATTTCCGGTTTCGGATTTTTCATTTTGAACTGGGCGACTACAGTCGTGTCTTTTACATCTCTGTAACACCCCGGCTGATTTAGTTCATGAGAACTCAATCCTGTCCCTGCGGCCGGAGAGTAAGGCTGAATCGTATATCCTTTGTAGAGCAGTCCTTTATTATAAAGTTGCTTTAATAACCACCATAGAGTTTCGATATAACGGTTGTCGTATGTGATATAAGGATCGTTCATATCTACCCAATATCCCATTTTATGAGTAAGGTCTTCCCATTCACGGGTATATTTCATCACGTCTTTACGGCATGCGGCATTATAATCAGCTACCGAGATCGTCTTTCCGATATCTTCCTTGGTAATTCCGAGTGCTTTTTCTACGCCTAATTCTACGGGTAATCCGTGAGTATCCCAACCGGCTTTACGTTTAACATGAAACCCTTTCATCGTTTTGTAACGGCAAAAAATATCTTTGATCGATCGTGCCATTACGTGATGAATACCCGGCATTCCGTTTGCAGAAGGCGGTCCTTCATAAAATACGAAAGACGGGCAACCTTCACGAACTTCCAGACTCTTGTGGAATACATTTTCTTCATCCCATTTTTTCAGTACCTCTTTGTTTATCTCGGATAAATCGAAGTGAGAATATTCGGTAAACTTTTTACTCATATCTGATAAAATATTACTGCTTTCAAAAATCGCCCCGAAGGTACGAAAAATCAACGAAAAACAGCTTTGTTATAATGATAAAAAGTATGTAGATATTATTTTATTATTGTTTTATCGGTTTTTCTGCTAAAAGCAGGATATTTCCCTATATTTGTATGTTTATGTATAATTAACGGTTGAAGAATGTGTAATTGGGTAAATAAGTCGGGTGTTGTCACGATTGTCCTGTTTGTTTTCTGCGTAGTGTTCTTTTCGTGTGAAGAAATCAGTTTCGGAAAAGATCAGGATACTGCTGAGATGTTATGTAATAGAGTCTGGGTAGATTTTTATGACGAAGACGATTATACGGAATGCCGTAGGGAACTCTCCTTTTATTTAGACGGAGGAGGGATAATACGATACGATTATTATAATATATATACAGGGGATCTATTGGATACGTTTTCTGAATATTTCTATTGGGATTGGAATATTTACGGACATTCTATTGATATGGAATTTTCTGATGGTTACAGTTATTTCGATGATATTATAGTTAGCGGAAATTATCTTTCCGGCATTTTGGATGGTTATAAGGTAACATTTACCGATGGCTATTTGCTTGATTAAATAAAGCACAACATTGGAAAAGTATTTATATAAAAATCGAACAGACTTTTCGGTTTTGTGAAAATACTTTTGTTTATATTTTGATTGTTTGGAGTATTTTATATAAATTGCCGCAGGGTGTCGGTATATTGGAGAGAAGATGATCTGTGAATCTTTTCTTGTATGATGAGGTGGCAATATTTATTGATCGTAAAGAGGACAAGCCGATGACCGGATTAAACCAAATCCGTTTTTAATCAGGAAACTTTTAATATATAAATGAAAAGAAATGAGAGAGAGAAAAAAAATTATCCGGAGCGTATTCCTATGCGCTTTCGTATCGGCTTTTGTCGCTTGTAGCAATAAAGCCGATTACAAAGATTCGTCATTACCTGTCGAAACTCGAGTACAGGATTTATTGGGGCGTATGACAGTAGAAGAAAAAGCTGCTCAACTGGATATGTTGTCGGCAAAAGAAATTGTCATAGACGAAAATACTTTATCCGATGAACAGTTGAAGCATTTTGTAGATAGCATGTGTATCGGGGCTGTCCATGATTTATATCCTGCTCATGCTGCAGTAGCTAATCTTATACAAAAACATGCGGTGGAAAACTCGCGTTTGGGTATTCCTTTGCTTTTTATAGAGGAAGGATTGCACGGCTATCAAGGTGTAAAAGGTACAGCTTTCCCTATTCCTATCGGTAATTCTTCGAGCTGGGATACAACCATGCTCTATTCTATCGGAAGGGTTATTGCCACAGAAGCCCGTGCTCATGGCGTGCATTTCATATTGGGCCCGAATTTGGATCTTGCTCATGAAATAAGATGGGGGCGTGTTGAGGAAACTTTCGGTGAAGATCCGTATTTGACTTCTCGATTAGGGGTTAATCTTGTAAAAGGTATGCAAGGCAATGACTTGAGAGATAATAATACCGTGGCATCAGAGCCTAAACATTTCGGTATTCATGGTATTCCGGAATCGGGGACGAATGCCTCATCGGTTAATATCGGCGAACGAGAAGCCCGTTCATTCCATTTATATACTTTCGAAAAAGCGGTGAAAGAGGGACACGCTCAAGGAGTAATGGCCGCTTATCATGATATTGACGGGATTCCTTGCGTTGCGAATGAATGGCTGTTGTCTAAGATCTTACGTGAAGAGTGGGGTTTTGACGGTATTGTAGTATCGGATTTAGGAGCTATAAGAAGACAGGTAAACGATCATCATACGGCTGTGGATACTGAAGAAGCTGTCGTTAAATCTCTTAAGGCCGGGTTGAATATGCAGTTTTACGATTTCCCTTACGATGATTTTCAGAAAGCTGTTGTCGAGGCCGTTAAAAACGGAACGCTGGATGAAGCAGTTCTCGATAGTAGGGTTGCCGATGTATTAAGGCTGAAATTCCGTTTGGGATTATTTGAGAATCCTTATACTGAGGACTCTCTGGCTGTTCAAGCCGAAAATAATGCAGAACATAAGGCTTTAGCTTTGAAAGCTGCACAAGAGTCTTTGATCTTGTTGAAAAATGAAAACAATACGTTGCCGTTTAAACAAAATGTAAAACGTATTACTCTGGTGGGAGAACTGGCAAATCAGTCATTGTTGGGCGGTTATTCTCCGGCTCAGGCAAGAGGTATTACGGTATATGAGGCATTAAAGGATAAATTCGGTAAAAATGTCCGTATCGATTTTATAGAAAGTCAGATAGAAGATTCTTTCAAATCTATTCCCAATTCGGTGCTGTATACAGAAACCGGTGGGGAAAATGGTGTTTATGTGGAATTTTTTAACGGAATAGACCTGAAAGGAACTCCGGCGTATAAGAGTGTAGATCCTGAGATTTCACATTATTGGCATAATTTAAGCCCTGTTCCGGGTGTGAACAGAGATATGTTTTCGGCTCGTTGGAAAGGGGTCATAAAAGCTCCTGTAACCGGAGAGTATGAGTTCAAGATGTCTGCAGATAATTGGAGTAAACTGTATTTAGGCGGAAAGCTGGTCATCGATCAGTGGGATAATGGTAAAAACAATGGTACATACCGTATTCGTTTACAAGCCGGACAGATACTCCCGATACAGGTGGAATATGCGGAAATCGATGATAATGCATGGACTTCTATCGAATGGAGGCTTGTCGGTCGTACTATGTCTGCCGATGCTTTATATAATCGGGTTATTGCTTCGGCACGCACGTCGGATATTACTATTGTTGTTGTAGGAGAATCGATGAATCTCGTCGGAGAGGGGAAAGACCGGCAGAATTTGAATATGAATGAGCGAGATGTCAAGCTGTTGCAAGCTGTGCATGCATCCGGATGTCCGGCAGCTACGGTATTGATGCATGGCCGCCCGTTCGTAATGACTCCGGCAGATGAATATTCCGATGCCATATTAGATGCTTGGTATCCGGGAGAATTTGGAGGAAAAGCCATTGTGGAGGCTCTTTTCGGAGATATCAATCCTTCGGGTAAACTGACAGTCAGTGTCCCTCGTTCCCAAGGGCAATTGCCGGTTACTTATCTAAAAAAACGTTCTTTTAAACATTGGTACGTAGATGGAAATACGACTCCATTATACGCATTTGGTCATGGACTTAGTTATACGACATTTAAGTATGGAGATATGCAATTGTCTGCTAAGGAAATAAATAAGAATGAGAATCTTACGGTTTCTTTTACTGTTGAGAATACAGGTAAAATGCGAGGTACGGAAATATGCCAGTTGTATTTGACCGATAAGGTTAGTAGCGTATCGCTTCCCGGAAAAGCCTTAAAAGGATTTTCTCGTGTAGAGTTAGCTCCGGGAGAAAAGAAAACCGTAGAGATTGTTTTAACTCCCGAACATTTTTCATTGATCAATGCCGATATGCAGCGAGTTGTAGAACCCGGATTGTTCGAAATATCTGTAGGCCCTTCTTCTGCAACGATCGAACTGAAAGGGGAAGTGACTGTTAAATGACGGTTGGTGAAAACCGGAAATTTTAAAAGCCTGTCTGTTAAAAAAAAGTCAGACAGGCTTTTATATGATTAGTTCACAGTGAATTATAGTATCTGTTTATTGTACGTTTTTCAGTTTCGGTAATTTGAGAAAGAAATAGATTCCGGAAATGATGGCCATGCCGATTCCGATACTTACGGATAAATTATATGAAAGATTGATTCCGATAGGATCATACAGTATATAGGTGATTGTAACTGTTGTCATAAAAAGGGCCGGAATAAGAGTAACCCAATATAATTTCTTTTTTTGTGCGAGATATACGGTAATAGCCCATAGCGTGAATACGGCAAGAGTTTGGTTACACCATGCAAAATATCTCCAGATCATTTCAAAACCGTCTTTATCGGCAAGACTGTAGATAAGAATTCCGATTGCGAGTATAAATAAAGGAATGCAAATTACTAACCGTTTGGTAATCGACTTTTGTTCTATCTTCATAAAATCCGCAATAATAAGGCGAGCAGAGCGGAATGCGGTATCTCCTGACGTTATGGGGGCTGCGATTACTCCGAGTATGGCTAAGAATCCACCGATAACCCCTAACCAGCCTTCAGAAATTTTTTGCACGATGATAGCAGCACTTCCGTTTACATTATCTGCATTTTCGGTTATCCCGAATGCCGATTGGCCTTCAGGGCTGAAAAAGTAAGTAGCTGCTGCTGCCCATATCAGAGCGACAATACCTTCGGTAACCATAGAACCATAAAATATCGAACGTCCTTGATTTTCATTGGTCATGCATCGAGCCATTAATGGAGATTGAGTTGCGTGAAATCCTGAAATTGCCCCGCAGGCAATGCTAATGAACATCATTGGAAAGATTGGGGAATTTACCGCATTCGGATGTTTGTTTTGTAGTCCGTCGGTGATTTCGGGTATGGCAGGAAACTGAATGAGTAATACGGCAAGTATTCCAATCGCCATAAAGAGCAATGCGGCAGCAAAAAAGGGATATACCCGTCCGATTATTTTATCGATAGGGAATAGTGTAGCGATGATGTAATAGATAAATACTACATAAATCCAGAATGTAGAATCAAGAGATTCGGGAGTCAACATTGCGAGTAATTCTGCCGGACCTGCAACAAAAACGGCACCGACCAGTATCATTAAAATTACTGTAAAGCCCCGCATGATCTGTTTGGTGGTGACGCCTAAATAACGTCCGATAGTTTCCGGAAGGCTCTCTCCGTTATGCCGTAAAGAGATCATCCCGGAAAGATAGTCATGTACTGCTCCGGCGAATATAGTACCGAATACGATCCATAAAAAAGAAGAAGTCCCGAATTTTGCTCCCATAATAGCTCCGAAAATAGGACCGAGTCCGGCGATGTTCAGAAATTGGATCATAAATATTTTCCAACGGGGAAGAGGTACAAAATCTACTCCGTCGGGGTTCTTGATTGCCGGAGTCTTACGGTCGGGTTCGATTCCGAAAACCCTTTCAATGAATTTTCCGTAAATAAAATAACCTCCGATAAGCACTAATAAAGCAATACAGAATGTGATCATGATATGTGGTTTTTGTAAAAGTTTTACATATATTGTGCTGCTGCTTCGGCGCAACGTTCACCATCGATAGCCGCCGAAACAATACCTCCTGCATATCCGGCGCCTTCACCGCAAGGGTATAATCCTTTAATGCGAACATGTTGCATGTTTTCTTTATATCGAGGAATTCTTACCGGAGAGGATGTCCTTGTTTCTACTCCGATCATTAGTGCTTCTCTTGTGAGAAAGCCCTTCGATATTTTGCCGAAATAAGAAAATCCTTCTCTAAGGCGCGAAGTAATGAATTCCGGCATCCAAAAGTGGAGAGGAGAGGAGATGACTCCCGGTGTGTATGACGATTTAGGCAGATCGAACGATACTTTTTTATTGACGAAATCTGTCATTCGTTGGGCTGGGGCTGTTTGTTTGCAATTTCCATTCACATAGCACTGATATTCGAGTTCTTCCTGAAATTTTATTCCAGACAATACTCCATACCGTGAATATTGGTCAATATCTTCCGGTCTTATTTCTACGACCATCCCCGAATTAGCCCATACTGATCCTCGATTTGAGGGAGACATTCCGTTTACAACGATTTGATTAGGTCCGCTGGCTGCCGGAACGACAAAACCTCCCGGACACATGCAGAATGAATAAACACCACGCCCGTTTACTTGAGCGACAAAACTATATTCGGCTGCCGGAAGATATTCTCCTCTACCTTTAGGATTGTGGTACTGCAATTGATTTATCAGATGCTGCGGATGTTCCAGACGCACACCTACGGCGAAGCCTTTGCTCTCCAATTCTATCCCTGATTCGTATAAATGATAATATACATCTCTGGCAGAATGTCCGGTTGCCAGAATAACGGGTGCGTGAAACTCTTTTCCGTTTTGGGTTTCTACCCCTATGATTTCATCGTTTTTTATTAAAAGTCTGTCCATTCGGGTTTCAAAATGTATCTCGCCGCCCGATTTTTCTATTTGCTTCCGGATGTTTTCGATAACGACCGGTAATTTATCTGTACCTATATGAGGGTGGGCGTCTGCTAAAATAGATGTGTCTGCACCATGTTGACAGAAGATATTTAAAATGCGATCTACCGATCCTCTTTTTTTGCTTCGAGTATATAGTTTTCCATCCGAAAAAGCTCCGGCTCCTCCTTCTCCGAAACTGTAATTCGATTCGCTGTTTACGATCTGTTCCCGGCTTATACGGGCAATATCTTTACGTCGTTCATGAACATTTTTTCCTCGTTCTATGATAATGGGGCGGCGTCCGAGTTCGATCAGGCGTAAAGCCGCGAACAAACCTGCAGGACCTGCTCCTACGATAATGACAGGAGACTTGTCTGATACATCGCCATAGTAAGTATGTATATATTCATCGTCAGTAGGTATTTCATTGATATATACTTTTAATTGCATGTTGATCATAACCTGTCTTTGACGGGCGTCTATCGAGCGTTTCAATACTCGGATCGCTTTGATCGAAGATAAGTCAATGGCGTATTCTTGTGATACGGCTTGAGTTATATTATATTCCGATGAAGCCTGTTTTGGTAGTACTCTTATTTTTAATTCTTTGATCATATTGCTTTTTTTTTACCCGAATAGTTGTCGGAAAGCTTCTTCGACTTTACGGACGGGAACAATTTCTATATTCAGTTTTTTATCGTCAAACCCTTTTAGATTGTTGTACGGAATCAAAATGCGTTTGAATCCTAATTTTTCTGCTTCCGATATTCTCTGTTCGATTCGGTTGACGGGCCGTATTTCTCCGGACAGTCCGACTTCTCCGGCCATACAGGTGTGGTTCTCGATGGCCATGTCCATATTGGACGAAAGAATAGCGCTGATAATAGATAAGTCCATAGCCGGATCGTTAACTTTCAATCCTCCGGCGATATTTAGGAACACATCTTTTTGTGCAAGTTTAAATCCGACACGTTTCTCGAGAACAGCCAAAAGCATATTCATTCTTCTTAAATCGAATCCTGTTGCCGACCGTTGTGGTGTACCGTATGCGGCAGTGCTTACTAAAGATTGCGTTTCGATCAGAAATGGACGTATTCCTTCTATGGCCGCAGCTATGGCGACCCCGCTTAATCCCTCATGATTCTGAGATAGTAATAGCTCGGAGGGGTTACTGACTTCACGAAGTCCGTTTTGTCTCATTTCATATATTCCCAATTCGGCAGTGCTTCCGAATCGGTTTTTTATAGACCTGAGAATTCGGTACATATAGTGTTGATCTCCCTCGAATTGCAGTACGGTATCAACGATGTGCTCCAAAACCTTAGGTCCGGCGATACTACCTTCTTTATTAATATGTCCGATCAATAGGACGGGAGTTCCGGTTTCTTTTGCAAATTTGAGAATTGATGCAGAGCATTCCCGCACTTGAGATACGCTTCCCGGAGAAGATTCGATCGTCTCGGTTGATATGGTTTGAATAGAATCTATGATAACTAAATCGGGTTGTACGTTTTTAATATGCACGAATATTTCTTCTAAAGAAGTTTCACAAACGATATAGCAATCAGGATTTTCACTTTTTTGTATTCGGTCTGCTCGTAATTTCAGTTGGCGGGCACTTTCTTCTCCGGAGACATACAATGTTTTTTTTCCATGTAAACCTAAAACCGTCTGTAAAATCAGAGTCGATTTCCCTATTCCGGGTTCGCCGCCGATCAAAACTAATGAGCCGGGAACCAGACCTCCTCCGAGAACTCTGTTCAATTCACTGTTTCGCACATCTATACGAGGCTCTTCTGCAATATTTATTTCATTCAGTTTAAGAGGTTTCGATTTGCTGTTTTCGGTCGAGTGATATGAACTTTTAGTTGCTGAAGGTTTAGTATTGATGATTTCCTCTACATAACTGTTCCATTCTCCGCAAATAGGGCATTTCCCTATCCATTTCGGAGAATCAGCTCCGCAATTGGTGCATATATATACCGATTTTGTTTTTGCCATATATATAGTTACATATTAATAGTTACAAATATATCGTTTTTTTCTGTATGAACAGTTAAAAATATAATGAAGATATGGCAATATATTATGATCTTATAATGATTGATTCTTATTTGATAAAATACGCCGGACAAAAAAGTTATCGTCCGGCGTATTGAAATTTGATTGTTACTTTTGTGGAAGGTTCTTCTGTGGATGTAGGCGTTTATTCAGATTCTTTTTTCTCATCTCTTTTTTCTGTTCCTGTTTCCATTGATCATAAGCAGCTTTTTGAGAAGGGGTAAGGATCGAAATAAACTCGGCTTCTTGTGCTTTTCGTTGTTCCATACGTTTTTGGCGTTCGATTTTCTCTTTTTCCTTTTGTGCTATTTGTTCTTTTATCTGTTGCAGATTCCAAGTATAAATCTTTGCCGTTTGTTCATCGTTTAATTGTAACCGGATTTTCATTATATCCGTACGTTTCTGTGCTATTTGTTCCGGTGTAAAATTTTTCTTTACTCTTGTTTGCTCAACAGGTTTCTGGGCAAAAGCTATTGCAGACATACACATTGCTATTAAAAGCATTCCGATTTTTGTTTTCATACTTCTTTTCTTTTTAATAATTACTTAAATAAATGGTAGAAACATTTTCTTATTGGATGCAGATACAATATAAAAGTTAAATCTCATAATTGTTTTTTGTTCATTATTAGATTATTATCTGCAATATATTTAGGTTTGTCTGTAATAACCAAACAGGAATATTTACGTTTTATCTCGGCTGATGAGACTAAGTTGTTATTTTATGAACAGTTTATATTATTCTTTTATGTTTGAAATATATATTTTTAACCAAAAATAATGTTACCTTAGATTTGCATCCGAGGATTACAGATAAAATAGAAAGGATAAATTTGTGAAGCAAAGAAAGGGTGCAGGAAGTGAACCTGATAATGTTAAGGAGATATAAGCTCCATTTTCATAAGCGGACTTCCTGCTTGTTTGAACCTAGGCCCAGATAGTAGGTTAACATCCATTGTTAAGGTAGTTAGGTTAAGTTCAATCCTTTTCTTTACAAAAACATTAAAGACAAAAGTATGGAAAATTTTTATTTTATCGGTGTGGACGTATCGAAAAAGAAGTTGGACTTCTGTGTGATGTTTGAAGGAAAGGTTGTGCATGAAGAAGAAACAGCCAACCATCAAAATGCAATCATGGCATTGCTGCATCAATTTGAAGAAGACTATGGCATAGCGGGTGGTCAAATGCTTGTTTGCGCGGAACATACCGGACAATACACCTTCCCTTTGGCGTGTGCCTGCAAAGCCGTAGAATGCAAACTTTGGCTTGAGAACCCTGCTGAAATCAAATACTCATCCGGTGTTCAGCGAGGAAAGAATGACAAGGTAGATGCCAAACGTATTGCCATCTATGCCAAACGCTTTCAGGACAGGGTGCAGTATTATGAACGTCCTACGGAAGATATTGAAAGATTAAAGCAGCTTGAATCTGAACGTACATTGTATGTGACGGATTTGGCCAAATATAAAGGACAGATGAAAGACCAGAAGGACTATATGCCGAGAAAACCGTATGAACGCAAAATGAAGCGTTTGCAGACGTTGATGGATGACTTGGAGAAAGCTATACAAGCCATTACATACGAAATGGATGAAGTGATAGCTTCCTGTCCTGTACTGTGCAGGCAGAGGGAGCTGCTGATGTCCATAGACGGTGTGGGGCGTGTAGTAGCGACCAACATGATAATCACTACAGAGGCCTTTACTCGTTTTGATGATCCGAGGAAATTCAACTGTTATGCCGGGGTAGCTCCATTCTCTTATTCTTCCGGAAGTTCCCAGCACTCGAAAGCGAGAGTGTCACATAGGGCGGACAAAGTGATGAAAAGACTTCTTCACTTGGCTGCCGTGGCAGTAACACATCGGATTGACGGTGAACTGAAGAAATATTACGAAAGGAAAGTTGCCGAAGGCAAGAACAAGATGTCCGTAATCAATGCGCTGCGAGCTAAAATTGTGGCAAGGATGTTTGCGGTCATCAAAAGAAATGAGAAATATAAACCTATTTTATCGTAAATAATTTGCAAAAATCATAGTAGTATGAAAAATTCTGTTCAGGTACTGCTTTTTTTAATACTTTTCTTTTCATGTAAAAAGTCCGATATTGAACGCTCTTTAACTTTGGCAGGGGATAATGCTGTTGAATTAAGAAAAGTTTTAGATCATTATAGTAAAAATATCGATGATAGTCTTAAATATAAAGCTGCAGTTTTTTTAATAGAAAATATGCCTGGCCATTATTCTTTTGGAGGGAAATCAGTTGATAATTTTTATAGAGCTGTTGATTCTGTGTTATTGGTGGAGAAAAATAAAGAAGTTCTGAAGCAAAAAATAGATAGTATAGCTAAAATGAATAATCTCCCGAAGAGTGCAGAAAGATTTGAAGATATTAAATGTGTAACGGCAGAGTTTCTTATTAATAATATAGAACGGGCTTTTGAAGTTTGGCCTTCGGGAGGGTATGCCCATCACTTGAATTTCGATCAGTTTTGTGAATATATATTACCGTACAGGGTACGGAATGAACCAATAGAATTTTGGCGAGACTCTTTAGCGGCTATGTATAATGATATTCGTTTACATGGTTATAATGAAGGATGGCGATATTCTGCTTTTCATGCATGTTGTGAACTAAATAACCGTTTAAGGGAAGAAACTGGAGTGTATCTTTTACCTGTTTCAACTTTTCCGATAGAAAAATATTCTGTTTTAAGAAATATGTCTATTGGAACGTGTAGTGATTATTGTGCCCGGGCTATTTTTGCAATGAGAGCAAAAGGAATTCCGGTAGTGGAGGATTTTACACCGCAATGGCCATATAGAGCATTGGGACATACGTGGAATGTCGTATTTTCTAGTAATGGGAAAGAGTATTCTTTTGGTGGTGTGGATACGAATCCGGATGTTATTCATAAGCCGGATTCAAAGCTGTCTAAAGTGTACAGAAGAACCTATGCTTTGAATAAAAATTCTTTAGCAGCTCTTTGTCATAATGAGCCTATCCCTAGTAATTTGAATAATTTATTTATGAGAGATGTAACAGATAATTATACAAAAACTTTTGATGTGAAAGTTGAGACGCTTGTTTCTCCTTTACAAAAGAGGAAATTTGTCTATTTGTGTGTATTTGATAATAGGCGATGGGTTCCTGTTGCGCATGCTGGAAATAAAAGGGGGGGCATAACATTTGAGAATATGGGATATGATGTTATGTATTTACCCGGATATTTTATCAATGAAGGAATACGACCCGCAAATTATCCGTTTTTGTTAGATTTTAAGGGTAGGATACATTATTATAAACCAGATACATTGGATACTTATAATTTACGTTTCAAGCGTAAATATCCTTCTACTTTCAGAGTTATAGGTGTTACCAGACATATGATAGGTGGAGAAATACAGGCTGCAGATAATCCGGAGTTTGATAATCCGCAAATAATTCATCGTATAGAAAAAAATCCGAATGGCTTTTATGTTACAATTTCTCTCGATACTTTATCTCAATGTTATAAGTATTGGAGGCATGTGTCTCCTGTTGCAGGATATGGGAATATCGCAGAATTACAGTTTTTCGGTTCGAATGGAGAATTGTTAAATAATAAGGGGAAGATAATAGGAACAGATAAAACTTGGGGTAATGATCCGAAACGATCTCGGGAGTCTGCATTTGATGGGGATCCTTTGACGTTTTTTGATTCTTCATTACCTGATTCGGCATGGGTAGGTCTAGAATTTCCAGAACCTGTTTCAGTAAAAAAGATTGTTTATTTACCTCGTAATGACGGAAATAATGTAACAATAGGTGATGAGTATGAATTATTTTATTGTTCGCTTTATGGGTGGAGAAGCCTTGGTCGGAAAATAGCAAAAGATTATTTTGTTGAATTTGCAAATGTCCCGAAAAATGCTGTTTTGTGGTTGCATAACCATACACGGGGTAATGAAGAGAGAATATTTACTTTTGATGGGCGACATACATTTTGGTGGTGATTATTGACTATGATAATTTAGTATATTATTATGAGAATATCTTTTGCTTGTATCATATTATTGTTTTTGATAGCATGTCATTCCGCATCTAATAAAAAAGAGATATCACAGATTGTTGAATGGATAGGAAAAGAACTCGTTATTCCTACTGACATTCCTGCTTTTTATAGTACGACAGATTCTTTGGACCATGAAAATTTGGACATGTTATATAAGGTATTGTTATATTGTGGTTCTGAGAGTGAAGAGGATATTAAATTGGAATTAATAAAGTGGCAGTCGTTGATAAAAGAAGAGGAGAATTCATTATCGGGCAAAATTCAATTTGAATTTTATATTTGTTCTGAAAAAGAAGAAAATTTTTCTTCTTTTTTTGTAGATGGTAAGTTTAATTATCCAGTGTATTTTGATAAAGAGGATAATATCGGTCGATTGAATCATTTCCCGAGAAATAATCAATATCATTGTTTTTTACTTGATAGAAGTAATAAAGTCTTGGCGATTGGAAATCCGATATATGACCAGAGTATTCGGAATCAGTATAATCAAATTTTTACTGGTAAGATAAGAACTGCAATAGAAACAACAGTATGTGTGAAGTCAAATATAATTGAGCTTACAGCTATGAAAGTTAATGAGCAATCTGAAATAATATTTGTTTTACAAAATACGGGTACTTATCCACTTATTATAAAAGATATTGTTGTAAATTGTGGTTGTACTGTTCCAATTTGGCAAGAGCATCCGCTTAAGTCTGGATCTGAAATGGAAATAAAAGTACTTGTAAAACCGACGCATACCGGTGCATTTTTTAAGACTGTACGAGTGTATTGCAATATAAAAGATGATTATATACAATTGAGAATAAAAGGATGTGTCTATTAATGTCTCGTAATTAAATTTTGTTAGTTTGCCCTATACCCGTAAATAACGGCATAAATAAAAAGATGCCGATAAATGACATAATTAAACCTCCTATACTTCCTGCTGCTAATGGAAACCAAAAACCTTCTTTTTCTGCTCCTATTATAAAAGGTAAAAAGCCTAATATAGTGGAAACAATGGTAAGAAATATTGGACTTATTTTAGCATTCCATGCTTTAATATAGGCTTTTATTGGTGGAATTTTTTTTGTTTTTAATATGTTATTGTATTCATTTAAGATGTATATACTGGCATTTACCGTAAGCCCGCATAAAATAATGAATGCTGCGAATCCTCCCTGATCGAAATTAAGTCTGAACCAATAAAAAGTAAGGAAGATGCCAATAAAGGATATTGGTATTATAAAAATGATTGTAAAGGGTTGTTTAAGGGAGTTGAATAATATGCTGGTGGTAAAGTAGATAATGATAATAATAAGTATCATTGACCAATATTGTTTATTATTTTTTTGTCCCCAACTGATTTGGTTTTGCATTCCATTTTCAATACTATATCCTAAAGGTAATATTTTTTCAAAGTTATTTATTGTTTTGAGTAAGATATTATTTCCTTGTTTGGACGGACCTATATAATCGTATTGTAGACAAAGTCGATATTGTTGATTTTCTTTGGCTATATTTTGTGGACTTTGTCCTTTCTCAATATTGGCAAGTTCAGACAGTTTATAATTATTTTTATTGATTTGTCCCGGAAAATATCTTAATTTCCAAATATCATATTCATTAGCTTGTTTTGAGAATAGTTTTATTTCTTCTGATGATGAGCCAGATTTCCAGCGTTCTATATATATATCTTTCCCAAACATAGGATTGATATTATTGTAAAGTTGCATGGGGGTTATATTCTGTTCGATGAGTTTGTATTTTTTTAAATTGAATGAGTATTCTTGGTAATCATTTTTAAAGTAACTGAATCTAGAGTTGATCGTAAATTTTTTTATTCGTTTGTTTTGCAGCAAAGAATCTTTGAATTGTTCGGCCAAAGCATGTAGATGATCATAATTGTATCCGAGCATTTTGACCCTATATGGCCCGGCATTATCTTTTATAGAGTTGTTAAATCCGTTTCCTAAACCTTCTATATTCCATGAACCTCCTCCCTGTTCAAGAGCTTTACTTATTAATTTTGATTTTAATAAGTGTGGAAATCCGCTGTTTTGGTGTTTGGGAACAAATTTTATATTAATACTAGCTTGTAATGTGGAGACATTCGTTTCAAATTGTTTGATCTCTTTATATTGTTGTAGATAATTTTCTATTTGTCCGATGATATAGTTCGTTTGGGTAAGAGTACTTCCGTTTGGCATTGATAATCCAATGAATAGTGTCGTTTCTTCTTTATTTGACCAATAAGATCCGTTATATACTTTTTGAATAAAAAGACGTAATGTACCGCCGAAAGCTATATCGACTATCGGTTTTATATTTTCTTTATAAAAGTTTGATCCTAAAGTTTTATTATAACATTTAGCTGCAAAATTAGGATGTTTATCTTTGGGAGTATCGATTTGCGATGGTAACATAAAAATAGGAAGTCCGAATAATAAAATTAATAAAATGATGATAGTCGTCCGGAAACGAGATGTTATGATGATGAATTTCTCGTATCCTTTATTGAAAGAGATATTAAACTGTTTGCGTTTTTTTAATCTTTTTGCATATTGTTTTTTTTGTTTAATGGAGGGAGTATCGATATGCAATTTTTCAATTAGTGCAGGAACTAAAAATAGGGCTATTAGTAGTGAAATTATTAAGTTTATGATTAAGACGTTAGCAAAATCTTGTAAATTAAGACGAATCTTTTCATCCATAAAGAAAATTGTTATTAATGAGGCTATTGTCGTGAGAGTTGCTGCTAGAATAGACATAAAAGCCTTTTTATTTTTTCGTCGGATAATTTGGTCCGACATTACTATCGTATTATCTATTACTAATGTTAAAGATATGGTAATTCCTATTAAAGAATATAATTGTATTTCCAATTGGAAAAGATAATATAATATGGCAGCTATAAAAATGTTACATAAAAGGGAGAATAAAATTAGGATTAAATATTTTATATTTCGATAAATCAAAAAAACAAAACCTAAAAGAATAAGTATTGTGAGACCTGATCTGAAGTAAATCTTATTTAATTCTTTTTGTATGTATTCAGTAGCATCATAAGCTAAATGTATCTCATAATTAGGGGGTATAATATTATCTATATTGTTTATAACATCTTTTACTTTATTACAAACAGCTAGTTGGTTGGCATCTTCTTTAGCTTTTACAGAAAGATATATAGAGTTTAAACCATTGATACGATAGTAACTGTAAGGCTCGCTTTCGATGTATTTTGCTGAAACGATTTGATCGAGCCTTATTATTTTTTTGTCTTGAGTTTTGACATCGATTTGGGAAATATCAAATGTTTTATTCGGTGTATTAGGAACAATAGCAAGACGTATCCACTGTTTTTCTTTATCTGAATTTTCAATAGTACCGATTCCTAAAAATTCGTTTTTGAGATGTAGTTGTATGGCTTCTTTAATGTCGTCGACACTTATGCCAAGATTTTGCAATTGAAAATAATCATATTCGAGTTTCCAAATCATAGGGGTAGCTCCATTGATTTCTACTTTATCTATTCCTTTGATTTGTAGTAAACGGGATTTTATATGGTTTTCTGCAAACTTTTGGATCAGAATGGGGGTAGTCGGTGCATTGATTGTATAGCTGATAAAAGGCCTTTCGAAATCGTCTTCTGGACGACTCATTGTGATGCTCGGGTAACTGACTCCCGGAGGTAGAGAGGGATATAGTTGCCTTATAATTGTTGAAATTTCAAAACGTACCATATCTAAATCGGTATGTTTATTGATACGTACAGAGACGTTACCCCAACCATTACCAGAATTAGAGGATATATTTTCTATGCCTTTTATTCGGCTAAGCATAGATTCTATTTTTGAGGTGACCTCCATTTCTATGATACGGGATGATTGTCCCCACATATTGAAGTTGACGGTTACTTGAGGTAAGGTTTTCGAAGGTGATAACCTAACGGGAAGCATGGGAATAAGAAATAATCCTACAATCAGCAGACATGTAAAGATTAGTATTACCGAAAAGGCAGATATGTTTCTTTTCTGAGAAGATTTTAATAGAATATCTACATTTGCTGTTTTATATTTATGTGTTTCTTTTTCTTCCATATAACTTGTTCCCTTAATCTATAAACCGGTAATCTTTTCAAAAATGATTGATAATGTTTCTTGTTTCCTGAAATCATATAAGGTTTGTTGACGTATCGTATAATAGCTTATCCAGTATTGTTTTAGGGCATTTATGTAATTGTTACGAGCAGATGTTTGACGGTTCAGAGATAAAGTTAGACTGTTAATATCGGCTTTGCCGATCATAAAGCGTTGTTTGGTCGTTTCGTACACGGTGTTGGCGAGGGAAAGAGCTTCTTCTGCGCTAATTATAAGGTCTTGTTGCACGTTAAAATCATTTACGGTCATTAATATGTTTTCTTCTAATTCTTGTTCTTGCTGTTCTATTGTAAGTTTAGTAATATTTAGGTTATTTCGTGCCATATTAGCTTTCCCTTTTCGTACACCCCAGTCAAGTAAAGGAATACGTATACCGATAGAAATAATGTCCTGTTCCAACGGTTTTCGGTAAGCACCAGCGAAATTAGAGGCGACTTGATTATATCCGATACTGGCATTAAAACTGGCGTCTAAGTTTGAGGTTCGTTTGGTTTTTTCTACTTCTTGTTGGGCTTCCAGTAGTTTTTGTCGATTACTTAGAAAGTCCGGATTATTTTTTCTGGCATATTGTAATGCGAGCTCTGGAGATAAGACAATGTTTTTAGGGCGGTCAGGTAATACTATTCTAATTTGAGAATGTTGGTCTAATTTTAAAAATGAAATAAGGCTGAACATTGCACGCTTAAGTTCTATTTCAGCGTTTTTCAAAGTATTTTTGGCATTAATGGCATCAAGTTTGAGAGTTAATAAATCGGATTGGGAAATGGATGTAATTTTTTGTCGCTCACGTCCGATATGATATAATGTATCCGTTGATTCGACATTATCTTTTGCCATATCATAATTTATTTGTGCTATAGCCAGATTAAAAAAATACTGAGTAGAGGTAACCGAAATTTGTTCTAAATCTGATATCAATGTTTTTTTTGCTTTTTCGTATTTTAAAGGTTCGATTTTCTTTTGCCATTTAAATTCGTTGAATCCCAATACTGGTTGAGAATATCCGATACGGATAGGAATTGTAGAAAATTGATTATAAGTTGTTTCACCGAATAATCGTCGATATCCTAGTTCTGAATCTACATAAAAAGTACCTCCGGTAATATCAAGGTTTTGTTCCAAAGATAATCTGGCGGAACTATATAATGATTGTTGTCTACGATATACATCTAGATCATTTTCGGAATCATATCGGCTTGTGAAGTCTCTGTTGTATTGCATAGGCGTCATGTCTAGCATCAGAGATGGTAAACGAGCTGCTTTAAAGGATCGGTAAGCCCAATAACTTGACATATATACATTTTTAGCTTTGAAAGCTTGTATTGAACTATCTTGAGCTATCGCAATGACACGTTCCAGAGTTAGTTCCATAATTTGAGCTTTTGTATTTATCCATATACCACAAAGGCAGGATACAATGCATATTTGTTTTATTTTCATGACTGTTTGGTGATATTGTATTTTATCTTGTTCCGGAAATGGAGATTTTATTTTCGGTTTTATGATAGATTCTCCAATATACGACAGGAATAACTAATAAACTGATGATGGTACCTATAACCATACCTCCTATTGTAGCAATTGCTAAAGGCTTTTCCAGCTCTGAACCCATATCATGGCTGAATAGCAATGGTGCCATGCATACAATAGAAGTTAGACTGGTCATTAGTATTGCTTTTAATCTTCTGTGTCCGGCTTCATGAATAGCTTCCATGAGAGGCATTCCTTCTTTTCGCAATTGGTTCATGACATCTAGTTTCAATATAGAGTCGTTTATAATAATACCGGATGTAACGACTAATCCGATAGCGGACATTAGATTTAAGGAATGACCTGAAATATAAAGCAGGCCAATAGCTGCAGCTATATCTATGGGTACTTCTAATAATACAATTAATGGCTGAAGGAAACTTTCGAATTGTGCTGCTAGTATAAAATACATTAGAAGAACAGATATTAAAAGAATTAACATGATTTCTCCAATCATTTTCTGATTTGAGAAAAAACTTCCGGAAAAATCGATTTCCCACATATCATTTGGGTTACTTTTTTGTGCTGCTGATATAATTTCTTCGGCTTTATCAGTATGATAAAAATTCATAGGAATAAATTCTCCGGATTTTCCACCCACAATAGTTTTCAAGTCTTGTGCTGGAGTAATGGTGACGAAATTGCTTAATGATAATTTATTACGAGTACCATCTATATTTTTTGATATTTCTATTAATTCATTATCTAATATTTCTTGAATTGTTTTTTCTTTTCCGCCTAAAATGATAGGTAAGTATTGTTGATGGGAGCGAAGTGTAGCGAATTGATTTTCTTTAAATGCAGTTTTCAGAGTTTGGTATATATCGTTATAAGAAACTTGGTATAATAATAATTTTTCATGGTCGATGCATAAATTTAATTGTTGAATAAAAGGTACATTTTCGGCCTTTTCTCCTGTGAGTTTATATAGATTTAGATTGAGTTCCTGTATGGTCTCCGGATTGAGAGATGTAAACTTATTTTTTGTATAGTATTCGACTACAAGATCAGGTTCTCCGGTTGAAAATATTTTTTCAAATACTGTGCCTACAGGTTCGTAAGATACAATTGCTTCAGGATATTGTTGTGTAATAAAATCAGAAATTTTTTTTCTGATTTTAGGTAACTCTTTATAATTTTTTGCTTTTAGATAGATTTCCGATTCAGTGGATGTAAGTTCTCTGTCACGATTTAGTAAAAACTGTTGTTGCCCTATGAAACTTGAGCGTGTAAGGGTAAGGGTATCTAAAAATTGAAGTATTTCCCGAGTACGGGTTTCGTTCTCTTTTATATGTATATTTTCATTCCATTCTATATATACAATCATTTCTTGTTGTTTGATATCTGGCATTTTTTCTTTTGGTATGGTTATAAATAGCCAATAACCTATGGGAAATATTATAATCATTGTGATTGCAGTAAGGATTTTATGTCGAAATACCCAATTGACTCCGGCATGGTACCATTGTTCTATGACCATATTCTTTTCTGATCTCATATCGGACAGGTTATTTTTTGAAATTCTTCTCCATTTTTCTAATTTCCCGAAATTTATGTTATATACTAGTTTATATAAAACCGGAAGAAACATAATGCCTGTAATAAAAGATACAAGAAGACCTACGGTTACAGAAAAAGCTTGATCGAAAAAAATAGCTCCTGCAATGCCACTTAAAAAAATCAGAGGGATAAATACAGAAATTGTAGTCAATATAGAACTGAGCATAGGTGTAATAATTTCTTCGGTGCCTTTTATACAGGCGTCTGTAATAGAATAACCTCGTTGTATAAACTGTCCGATATTATCTGTTACAATGATAGAATTGTCGATCATCATTCCCAATGCGAGAATGAGCCCTGTTAAAGAAACAATATTCAGGGATATGTGACAAAGGTAAAAAAATAGAAGACTGATTACCAGTGATATAAACATGCTGAATCCGATGATAAGAGGAGATTTGATATCTTTCATAAATATCATTGATATTAGGCAGATAAATATGAATGCAAGGATAAGGTTTTGTTTTAAGTTTGAAATCGTGTAGTCTAACAACTCGGTTTGGTTTTCCGAAATATTGAATGAAATTTGGGGATATTCTTTTTCTAAATTATCAATGACATCGTTTAATGTTTTTTGCATATTTGCCATATTTTCTTCAGACTGTTTAATGATAGATAAAGTAACGGTACGTTTATCTCCAAAAAGGGCTATACCTTTTTCTTTCTCAGAGGCAAAATTTATAGTTGCTAGATCTTTCATTTGGTATATACGATCATTTTTGCGAATATATATATTGCGAATATCATCGATGGTTCTTAAAATAGAAGAAAAGCGAATATTATATTCGTAATGACCATCTCGAATAATCATATTTCCGGCATCGAGATTGTTCGTATTCAGTGCATTTTCGATATCATTTAAAGAAATTCCGTTTATTTCTAACTTATTATTGTCTGGAATAATAACGATTTGCCGATTCATAACGCCCGTCATATCGACCATTGCAACTTGAGGAAGTTGTTCGATGCGTCTTTTTATGACAGTTTCTGCAAAATCGCTTAATTCCATAAATTTTTGACTATACTCATCATCATCTCTGTTTTCATCGTTTATTGTTAGGTTGAGGTTTAAAACAGGTATATCTGACGCACTGGCTTTAATAACCTTGGGCCTTTCGGTCTCTTTAGGCATATAATTCATTGCAGCGTCTATTTTTTCGTTTACTTCGATAAATACAAGATCTGTGTTGGCTCCATATTCAAAATTAAGTCGGATAATGGCATTTCCATCTCTCGTTTCACTGTGTAAATCTTTCAACATTCTTACTTGCATCAGTTGCTCCCGAATCGGGGTAACTAATGTATTTTCTAATTCACGGGCAGAAAAGTTTTTTCCTGATATTTGGACAGTGATTTCGGGTATGGAAATATCTGGTAATAGTGAGACGGGAATATTTAGGTAGGTAATTATACCTAAAATGAAAAAAGCCGTAAACGCCATAAAAACGGCAATGGGTCTTTCGATAAGGAATCGTATCATAATTATGAGCGTTTGTTGTTGATTAATTATTTTTGTTTGATCCTAATTTCCTTTTTGCTGAAACAACAGGTGTTCCATGTGCTAAGTTGATATTTCCTTTATATATGACGCTATCTCCAACAGACAAACCCTCAGAGATTATATAATTTTCTGAATTTTCCATTCCTGTTTTTACATAATTCCATTGAGCTCTGTTATTTTTTAATGTAAATACAATTTGTTTATTGTTGCGGAGTACGACGGCTTCTTTAGGTATCTGTAAATAATTTCCCATTTCTTTTTGTACCTTGACTTTTATGTTCATTCCGTCATAAAGTTTACCCTGTTTATTGCTTATTAAAGCTTTTACTCGTACCATTCCGTTTTTGTCGATAATTGGATTTATCTCTGAGATCCTGCCTTCGACAGAATAATTTTCAATTGAGAAAGGTGAAATGACTACTTTATCCCCATTTTTTATTATCGGAAGTTCTGATTCTAAAATCATAAATATAGCTTCCGGTTTTTGATTATCTATGATGGTACAGAATGGTTCTGCCCCGGAAGGTATGTTATAAGGTTTGGTGAATAGGTTTGCTACAACCCCGGAGAAAGGAGCGTACAGTGTCGAAGCTTTTAGATTATATTCAGCTTCTTTGTAATTATTCATACTTTGGTCATAATTACTCTTAATCTTCGCTATTTTCATGATTTTAAGGGGAATCTGAGAACTGTCTGCTAAACTGAATCCTTGTCCGATAAGTATATCCTGTAGTTCTAATTTTGCTTTTTCGAGATTATCTTTGGCATGAGCTAAAGCATTCTTAAGTTTGAACTGTTCTAATACGGCCAGTTTTTGTCCTTTTGTTACATAATCGCCGTTTTTTACAAATATTTCAGAAACGATTTCCGATGTCTGGAATCTTAAATCAGCTTTACGCATGGCAGAGAGTGTTCCGTTCGAAATCAGTTCATAATAAAAAGGTTTATTTTCTGATATTTTAGTCTCTACTATGGTAGGAATGTCGATAGTAGTTCTTGTGAATTCGGACTCACTTTTTTTTCTGTTTTCATTTGAGGTATTATTGCATGCTGCAAAAATTAAAGAGCAACTTATTAAAATAAAATGTCTTTTTAAGAAGGTAATCTTTATTATATTCATATGAATGTATATACTTTTTATTGTAATTTAAATTAGTAAGTATTGATTTTATTAGATTATTTATATATTTCTTTGAATTTTGTTAGATCATGATTATTTTCTTTATTCATTTCTAATATTTTCTTTATTTCAGTTCTCATCTCTTTTATAGCAGTAGAGGGCACTTTAGGTTCTTTCTGCAACAGGATAGAAGCGTATTTTTTACTTTTCTTTTCGTCTCCGATTTCCTTATATAATTTGACAAGTAAATAGTAGGGATATAGACGGTTAGGTACTGTATGAATAGATTGCAGATAATATTTTTCAGCTTTGTGATAATTTTTCATAGCTTGATAATTTTTTCCGGCAATATTATAAAATGCTGGATCTCCGCTGATTTTTATAGCCTCTTTTATTATTTCGTTACTTTGAAAATATTGTTTTGATTTTGAAAGACATTGTGCATATTCGAATAAAAATCTTTTATTGTCTTTTAACCATGGATAGAGTCGTTGATATTCAGGTATTATATCTTCATATATTCCCGCATTAAAATAGATCTTTTGTTTTTCCCATGCTTTATATGCTGTATAACTTCCGTAGCTATCTTTTACTAAATATAGAGTAGATGAGAGCATTATTATTAGAAGAATAATGGATATTGAATTTTTTTGTTTTGTTCTTTTCCATTTTGGAAAATAATTTGAGGTATTGCACCATGCAAGTAAGAATGTGTAAACGATTAGAATGGGCAGCACTGAAAAAGGATAGGAAAATAGAGCAAATGTCAATAACGCCGTGATTGCTGCTATTGCTGGGTATTTTTTTGTTTGATATGCTTTATAAAGAGAATATCCATTCAATAAAATAAAAAAGAGTAAGGATATATATCCTGATTCGATTAATATTTGTATATATTCGTTAAATGCATAATCGGGAGCACCTGCAATTTTTATTTCGGTATCATTGTGCCCTTTTTCGGAAAAGTACTCTGATTGCATTTTTCCATATGTTCCTGCAAAATTTCCGAGCCCTACACCCCATGGGTATTTTACAGAATTTGTAATCGCAATTTTCCATATTAAAATCCGTCCATTTGCTGAGTCTTGTTTCAAAAGATATGTGTTGAAACATATTATTGCTGTTATTATTACTATTATCGGTAATATAAATTTGTGGTATTTCAGGTATTTATGATAATATTCGTTTATTTTCTTTTTCTGTACACAACAATTTGTTATGGAAACGATACAGCCTACAATAGTTGATATCCACGCTGCGCGACTCATGGAGGCAGGAAGTACTGTTAATGAAAGGAGTATGGAAAGAAATGATAATGTTGAGACGAAAATGAGTATGGTATATTTTCTATTGTTTTTTATGAATGATATTAAGGATTTTAAATTGTTGATTTCTGAAAAAGTTGTTTTGGAGTATAGGATATATATTCCGAAAATGGTAAATGAAAGCGCTAAAGGGAAAATGATGGATAAGTATCCTGCATAAGGTCCTGGATTAAAAAATGATCCTGTCAGTCGGAAGAGGGCATGGTTTGAAAGACTCCAACCATAAAGTTGTTTTAATCCTATTATTGTTTCTTCAAGAGTTATAATTATGAGAAAAGTAATAAAAAGATAATGTATGTGTCGATATCTATTTATTATAAACCGAAATGAAAAATAAAGAATACAACATAGAAAAAACAATCGGAGTTGTGTATTTATGGAACATTTGTTAATAAAAAAAGAGGAGAACGCTACCGATCCTATAAATAAAATTATCAATCCGTCACCCCAATTTATTCGAATATTTTTTCTGGATATTATATGTAACAGTACAACAGTTAGGCAAGTCCATATGCTGCAATAATAAAACCAAAAATATTTTCCAGTGACAACCCCTTTAGGAAGTTCGGGCATAATAATAAAAACTGTAGATAGTATTAAGAGAAAAGGCAGGCTGAATATAATCTGGCTTCTAGTTATTCCTATGTGTTTTATTATACCCATTTATTAAGTTTTATTTTTTTACTATGAACTGGCGGTTTTTATAATAATTTGTCGGTTTTTATGTTTATCATTTTATTTCCTCGATGCTTATTCTATTTTTTTTAAGAAGCGATCCATTCTGATTTTTTTTGTTTTAGGGTTTATGGATTTCCATATTCTTACAGCTTTCCCGATAATGTAATCTTCTGGTAAAAGTCCCCAGTAACGGGAATCTCTTGAGTTGAAAACGTTATCTCCTGCCATGAAATAATAATTTTGTTTAAATGTATATTTTGATATACAATTTTTTCCTAGAAATAAAAGTGTGTCGGATACTATTTTTGCAGGTATATTATTTTCATATTCAATCAGCCGTTGATATGATCGAATATTGGAGGGGGTAATCAAAACCGTATCCCCTGATCTCGGTATATAGAGAGGCCCCATATTTTTAATGTTCCATCGTTCATGTCCTTCAAATGGAAAAGCCCTGAATATGTTTTCAGGGAAAAGTGTGTCGGGTAATTGTGATATGCGTGTTTGGTTTTCATAATGGCCTAAAATGTTTTTATAGCCAGATACTTTATAAAATCCGTTAACAATAGAAAGTGTGTCACCGGGAATTCCTACACAGCGTTTCATATAAAATACGTTTAAGTCCATTCCCAAGTGATCCCATTCTTTGTAAGGGTAATTAAAGACTAATATATCATTGTGTTTTATTTTTCTCCACCCTTTCAAGCGAATGGTTTCTATTTTTCCGTTTTCTATAAAATGAAAATTTTTAAAAAGTCTCGGACCGAATACAAGCTTGTTTATTATTACATAATCTCCCGGTAGGATAGATGGCTCCATAGAATCACTGGGGATTTTGAATGATGCAAGTACGAAAATACGAAGACAAATCGTGACAAGAAGAGTTATTCCTACGATGAATATCCCCATTAATATATCATGTATAGTTTTTCGTATTTTCATTTTGATATGATGAAAATTATATTTTATTGATATATTCTGCAATAATATCGAAATATTCTTTATTTCTTTTTGGAAATGTCGGTGTATATATGTATAAATGTGTTGGCAGAAGAGTGGAGTCAACCGTATAGAAATGGGATTGTATGATCTCATTTCTGTTTTTAAAATACATATAATTATCGGAAGACAGAAAAATGTATTGGTATCTGTTTTGAAAACGGTTCCGAATTATTAGGCTGTCCCTGTTGTTATTGATCGATGCAATTATAATTATGTTATCAGCGTTGATTTTATTTTCTGCTGTTGATAATTCGGCAACGGCATTGTCGATACAACTTTCACAATATTCAGGAGCTATTCGGAAAATAAGTTTTTTATTGTTTGATAATAGATTTAATAGTTTTGCTTTGGTTTTATCGTCCATTTTGATAGAATGCCCGTTGAAGTTTTGTTGTTGAATTTCCGTAGTAAGTATTTTTTTTATAAGTTGATTTTCTTTTTCGATATCGGATATTGAATCTGTATTGTTGTTATATAAATTAAATGTAATTATAAACGATAATATAGCTAAAATAGTGATACCGATCCAAAATATAATGTTTTTCATTTTATAGAATTTATTTAGTTATGCAAATAACTTCTTATAATATAGAAGTTTAAATATTTTTTATAATGATAGCTTTGTTATAAAAGATTTGATTTTCATTACTTTTTTAGATGTTGAATTTCTAGTACAGGATTTGCATTTTCCGGGTCAGGTACTTTTCTCAGAATTTCCTTTATTTCTTCACTTACCATTTTTGATTCCAATATTTCAGGTATTTGGTATCCGTAAATTACATTTAATAATTTGTTGGGGTCATTAAAATGTACCTCTAGAGATGGGATACCTGTGGTTAAGTCATTATTGAATTTGAATTTTCCGAATTCTAATTTTTGAGTTTTTTTTGAATATAAAGCCTGATATGCTTTTTCTTCATTGAAATCATACCATGTCGTTAAAATATAATTCTCTTTTTCTGTGATTTCCATTATTGGAGTCATAGGGAGTGTAGATTCAAAATCAATATTGGGATAATCTATCGGACTTTTTCTGTTTGTAATATATGATATGAAACATTTTAAAGAATCTTTTTTGAAATGAAATATTTTATTGTAATCTCCTGCGTCGATAGTAACTGTGCCATCAGATAACTTATTGAAATAGGATTCTGTTGCTTTTAATAATATAGGATATTTTTCCGAATTGAAATATACTTTATCAGGATTACCTAGTGAGTCTAATTTGAAAATTCCTTGATATTCAATATTTTTTGTATAATCGGGTGTATAACATAAAAAATTACCATCTGGAAGATTTATAATATCTCGGATTATAACATTTTGTCCGAACTTGTTAATTTCTTTAATGTATTTACCATTTAAGGTATAATATAATAATTTTTTTGAATCGGCATCATAGATTATTAGCTGTTTTTTTAATTCATCTATTAGAAATTTACTTAATGAAATATATTCTCCAGGTCCTTGACCTTTTTTACTAACATTATATAGATGTTTTCCTTTTTCATTAAATACATTGATAGAATTTGTTTTTATATCATGAACAAAAAGAAGAGTGTCGATTGAATGTACTCGCGCTATTCTACTAATTAAACAACTATCATTGGTTTCTAATGGAACGAAAGTTACTTGATCTATAAAATCTTTTACATGAATTAAATTTGAATCATCGAAATCAATGTCTAGTAAAATTGAATTATTTAATTCCGTTTGGGTTGAATTTTGTTGGCAACTTGTAATGAAGATAAAAAATAGAAATATAAGTGTTATTTTTGTTTGCATAGTCGAGATTTTTATGTGATGTATAATAATGGGACATATTTATGCCCCATTATTTTTATAGGCTGTAACATTCATAATCCTGTACCTCAGCATTACAGGCATTATTATCTGATGAGTTTATACAACATCTAATATATCTATATATTATAACTCCGAAAATGTCTCTGTCTGGAATTTTTACGTCTCCTATTACTTTCCCTTTTACCCATCCTGCCCATTCATCTTGAGCCATAGCTACGGTCTCTAAATTGTTCAATGAAGTGTCAATGGTTTGCTCATTAATACTTATTTTGGTATTGAATCCTAAAAAGCCAGCGAAAATAACCAAAATGATTCCGCTAATAATTTTCTTTTTCATGATAATTAATTATTTATTTAAAAAACAAAGTGTTTGTCTTAATATTTTTTTTACATTTAATATTTCTTGTACAATATCACCTCCTCTCTTATAAATAAAATTGAAAAATATATATATTATTCCCTCTTAAATCAGTAAATAATATATTAATATGTTTATAAATTATAACATGAAATTTGTTTATTCAAAAGTATATCTTTTTAATTTTGTTTCATATCAATAATCGACCAAAATATATAAATAATGTGTCATATTATTATTAAAATAATATAGATACCCTGATGTTTTTAATATATCCGAATGTATTTAGTCGTTTTATATATCAAGAATAAAGCTGTAATTGAATTTATTTTCAGACTGCATTAATTGATAAAAAAATGGAGAAGGGAAGTATTTATAATCTGTTTCAAGACAGAAAATGCAGTAGTTTACTATGAGATGGATATAATAATCCTCTTACTTTATTGGCCCGATATTAGGGCTGTAAAGTAAGAGGAGTTATCGAGAAAGTCTTAACCGATATAATGATTTAGGTTAAGACTTTTAGAATTTATTTTAGAATAGCCTTTTTATTAATTCTGAAAAGGTTATTCTTCCAGCAGAATTTCAAGTATCTGACAAGCAGATTTGGCAACAGAAGATCCCGGACCGAAAATTGCTGCGACTCCGGCTTTATATAAGAAGTCATAATCTTGTGCCGGAATTACACCGCCTGCAATGACGATGATATCTTCTCGTCCGAGCTTCTTCAACTCTTCCATAACTTGTGGAATTAATGTTTTATGCCCTGCTGCCAAGGATGAAACACCTAATACATGAACGTCATTTTCAACTGCTTGGCGGGCAGCTTCTGCCGGAGTTTGGAATAGCGGTCCCATATCCACGTCGAAGCCGCAATCGGCATATCCCGTTGCCACAACTTTTGCACCTCGGTCGTGTCCGTCCTGTCCCATTTTAGCAATCATGATACGAGGCTGGCGACCTTCTTTCTTGGCGAATTTTTCTGACAATTCTGTTGCCCGTACAAAATCCGCATCTTTTTTTGTTTCTGATGAATACACTCCTGATATAGTTCTGATAATTGCCTTATAACGGCCTACGACAGCTTCGCAGGCATCGGATATTTCTCCCAAAGTTGCACGTACTTTTGCAGCTTTTACAGCAAGGTCGAGCAAATTGCCTTTTTTGGTTTTCACGCATTCTGTAATAGCTTCCAGTGCAGCTTTTACAGCCGCTTCGTCACGATTCGCTTTCAATTCGTTTAATCGGGCAATTTGCTGTTTACGTACAGCCGTATTATCTACTTCGAGAATATCGATCGGATCTTCTTTTTCCAAACGATATTTGTTTACACCGATGATTGTTTGTTTACCTGAGTCGATACGAGCCTGAGTACGTGCGGCAGCCTCTTCTATTCTCAGTTTCGGAAGGCCGGTTTCGATAGCTTTAGCCATGCCGCCGAGTTTTTCAATTTCCTGAATATGTTCCCATGCCTTATGTGCCAATTCATTGGTCAGGGATTCTACATAATAAGAGCCTGCCCAAGGATCGACTTCTTTCGTTACATAAGTTTCTTCTTGAATATATATCTGAGTATTGCGAGCGATACGGGCAGAGAAATCTGTCGGTAATGCGATTGCTTCATCAAGGGCGTTTGTGTGTAGAGATTGAGTATGTCCTTGTGCTGCTCCCATCGCTTCGATACAAGTACGTCCGACATTATTGAACGGATCTTGTTCGGTCAATGACCATCCCGATGTTTGCGAATGGGTACGCAATGCAAGAGATTTCGGATTCTTAGGATTAAATTGTTTTACGATTTTTGCCCACAGCATACGAGCTGCCCGCATTTTTGCGATTTCCATAAAATAGTTCATCCCGATAGCCCAGAAGAAAGATAAACGAGGTGCAAAAGAGTCTATATCCATTCCTGCATTAACTCCGGCACGAAGGTACTCCAAGCCATCGGCGAGTGTATAAGCCAGTTCGATATCGGCAGTTGCTCCGGCTTCTTGCATGTGGTATCCCGAAATAGAGATAGAATTGAATTTAGGCATATATTGGGAGGTAAATTCAAAAATATCCGCAATGATACGCATAGAGAATTCCGGTGGGTAAATATATGTGTTGCGAACCATAAATTCTTTCAGAATATCATTTTGGATGGTCCCTGCCATTTCTTCCAATTTTGCCCCCTGTTCCAGCCCGGCGTTGATATAGAAAGCCATAATAGGGAGTACAGCCCCGTTCATAGTCATAGAAACGGACATTTTGTTTAAAGGAATACCGTCAAACAAAACTTTCATGTCTTCCAGACTGCAAATAGAAACTCCGGCTTTACCTACATCACCAACTACCCGTTCGTGATCGGCGTCATATCCTCGGTGTGTTGCCAAATCGAATGCTACGGAGAGTCCTTTCTGTCCGGCTGCGAGATTACGGCGATAAAATGCGTTCGATTCTTCAGCAGTGGAAAAACCGGCATATTGGCGGATAGTCCATGGACGCATAGCATACATACCGCTGTACGGTCCTCTCAAGAATGGAGGAATACCGGCTACATAATTCAGGTGTTCCATGCCTTCCAGATCGGCTTGTGTATAAATCGGTTTTACCGGAATCAATTCAGGCGTAATCCATTTGTCTTCAGGATTACAAGAGATGCTTCCTTTCCCGTTTTGGGCAAAAGCATCGGTTGTGATATTTATATTTTTGAAATTAGGTCTCATAATTTTACGATTTTCTTGATACGTTTTATAACGGTTAATGAATCGATAGTTTGGCATTGAAAGCCTTCAATGTATCCAGAACGTTGCTGCGTACGTTGATAAATTGGTCGATACCCTGAGCTTTCAGTTCTTCCATACATTCGGGAGCTCCTGCTACGACTAAAATGGCTTTGTCGCCTAATGCGGCTTTCGCTTCGGGAGCGAGAGTTGCATATTCATCGTCGCTTGAGCAAAGCACTACGATATCGGCTTTTGCTTCAATAGCAGCGTCTACACCTTCTTGTATGGTGTTGAAACCTAAATTGTCCACGATTTTATATCCGGCACATCCGAAAAAATTTCCGGAGAATTGGGAACGGGCGAGGCGCATGGCAAGATTACCGATTGTCAACATAAATACGACCGGTTGTTTATCTGATTTTTCAGTTGCTAAACGCAGTGTTTCGAAATCGCTGGCTCCCCGTTCGAAATGTAATGTTTCGTATTCGGGCTGACATTTATGCGATTCTCCTCCGCAACATCCGCAAGACGCTTTATCTTTGATTTTATCTGCCGCTTTTTCGTTGATATTCGGGTATTGATTAGTTCCCACCAAAATTTCTTTTCTTCGTGCGATTGCCATGTGACGGGCTTCGGCCGAAGCATTTACGGTTTGTTGAATGAATCCTTCTTTCAGTGCTGCATAGAATCCGCCTTTATCTTCAACTTCGAGGAATAATTTCCATGCTTGTTCTGCAATAGAAATAGTAAGATTCTCTATATAATATGAACCTGCTGCCGGATCTGTGATTTTATTGAAATGAGATTCTTCCCGGAGCAGAAGTTGTTGATTACGGGCGATGCGTTCCGAAAATTCATCCGGTTGTTTATAGGTAATGTCAAACGGGGTGACGGTCATAGAGTTTACTCCGGCAAGAGCGGCGGACATAGCCTCCGTTTGTGATCTTAATAAATTGACATGCGCATCGTAAATCGTCATGTTAAACTCGGATGTTTTTGCATGAGTTTCCATTTTTGCAGCACATTCGCAAGACGGTTTATAGGCCGATACGATTTGTGCCCATAACATGCGGGCTGCCCTGAATTTGGCTATCTCCATAAAATAGTTGGATGATATGCCGAAATTGAATTTAATGCGTTTGGCTACTTCATCTGCACTCAAACCGAGATCTGTGATACTGGCTAACCATTCGTTTCCCCAAGCCAGAGCAAATCCGAGTTCTTGGGAAATATAAGAGCCTGCATTGTTAAGCATTACGGCATCGACTGCAAGTACTCTGAATTTAGGTAAAGCAGCAGCGGCTTTTATGATTTCTGCACCTTTCTGTGCATATTCTTTAAAATCTCTTCCTCGTTTCAAAATACGTTTGAACGGATCAAAATTGATAGAACCCTTTATGTTTTCGGTATTGATGTTTTGCGATTTGAAATAATCCGATAGGGTCTCGATCAGTTTTAAACTGTTTTTAATGCACGAAGTGAAATTCAATTCGACATTTTCTACATCGATACCCGACAATAATATCGCTATATTTTCGGGAGTGATATTTTCGGCTTCGAGAGCGAAACCTAACGAAGTAATACCTTTGGTAAGCAGGTCTTTTGCTTTTGCGTTGGCATCTTTTACGTTTTCGACATGTATGTCTTGACGTACCAGCCATTCATTATCGCATTTAGTACCGCGAACATAAGGATATTCTCCGGGTAAAGAATTTGTGGTTTTTATATCCGCAATATCTTCTGCGCGGTACATCGGTTTTACGTTGAACCCTTCATTGGTTCTCCATACGAGTTTTTTGTTGAAGTCGGCACCTTTAAGGTCTGCCGTGACTTTTTCCATCCATTCTTCTGTAGAAACAGGAGGAAATTGGTCGAACAACTTTTCTTTACAATCTGCCATAGTGTTTATCTTGCAGTTTTGATTTAAGTTAAACATTCCTTTTCCTTAACACAATACGAACGTTTTTTATCTGCGGTAAAAAACGTTCGGCTTTGCTTTTCAGCAAAGAGCTTTTACAAAAATACAACATTCCTTTTCAATAAAGAAAATTTTCTGTAATAAAATGGATAAACTACATGTGCTAAAAATATAAAATATCGTGGTTGATAAGATCTGTTTCGTGAAATTTATCCCTTATATTTTATCCATTTTATAATTTCTGTATAACTCGTTTTTTTTCCGTACATGAGAATTCCTATTCGGTAAATTCTACCGGATATCCATATACTACATAATGCTGAAATACCTAATATTAGGAAAGACACTATTATTTCCCATAGAGGTATGCCGAAAGGGATTCTCACCATCATGACGATGGGGGAGGTAAAAGGTATCATAGAGCACCAGAAGGCTAAAGGTCCTTCAGGATTTTGGGCACTATATATTCCTGCATAAAGAGCAAATAATATAATTATTGTAATTGGTGTCATAAATTGTTGAGTGTCTGCTTCGTTATCAACTGCCGAACCTATGGCTGCGAACAAAGAAGCATATAGCATATATCCTCCGCTAAAGAAAAGAGTAAACCATATCAGAAGTTCCGCAAAAGGATAACTTTGCATTTGGTTCAAAGATTCTATATTATCGGTCGCTGCGCCAATAGACAGTTGGGAGGTGGTCGAAAATAGAATTATGACAGATAGAATAAGCCAAATTGCGAATTGAGTGAGGCCGGCCAATCCGATCGCTGTGATTTTTCCCATCATCAGTTCGAAAGGTTTTACAGAAGAGATCATAACTTCAACGATGCGATTGCTTTTTTCTTGGGTTACGCTTTGCATGACTTGTACACCGTAAAGAAGCAAAAACATGTATATGATGAACGTGCTGGCTATTCCGATGACAGATGATATTTCAGCGGAAGAACGACTCTTTGTCCCGTCTTCTCCGAATCGGATTTCCGGTATGTCGAGTTTAACTTGTAAATCGGCAATTATTTTCTGAATATTCTGAATTTGACAAGATGCCAATTTTTCGTTTTCGAGATAACGTTCGGCTTGCAGCGTAATATATTCTTTAAAGTTTTGACTGATCTGCTTTTCTGAATAGATAGCTATGGCTTGGGGATTTTGCAGCAGGTTTTCCGAAATGATTATGTAGGCATATACTTTTTCAGTATTGTCCGCTGGGCCACCGGTCATTCGATAATAGAATCGATATTGGGAAGTATCGGTAAACAAATTTTTATATGATCCGGTGTAATCCAATACGATTATATCATGAGTTTCGGTATCGTTTATTTTTGACATCCAATGGGGAAATGACATTAATGCGACAAATAAAAAAGGCATTAATAAAGTCATTGCAATAAATGACCGTTTTCTTACCCGGTTTAGATATTCTTGACGTATAATCAGATGCATTTTGTTCATACCGTTTAGATTTTAGAGCGTTTTTTCTCTTTCGACCGTTTCGATAAATATTTCGTTCATAGAGGGCAGTATCTCTTCAAATGCAGTTAACGAAAACTTTTCGGCAAGTTGAACTATCAAATCATTTATCGGAATATCATTTGTTTTTTTGAGTAATATTTCAGTTCCGTTAAAAGCCTCTTTCTCAGAAATTACTATATAATGGTTGTCAGAACTGGGAAACTTTCCGGAAGAAATCTTTATTCTGAAAAGATCTTTTTTATATTGTTCCCGGATTTTGAGTACTTCTCCTTGCAATACGACTTGAGAGCGATTTATGAGTGTTATTTCATCACATAACTCTTCGACCGAACTCATGTTGTGGGTAGAAAAGATAATTGTTGCTCCCCCTTTTTTCAGTTCGAGGATTTCACGTTTCAGTAACTCCGTATTTATCGGGTCAAATCCGCTGAAAGGTTCGTCGAATATCAATAAACGGGGTTCATGAATTACCGTTGTTATAAACTGTATCTTTTGCTGCATCCCTTTCGAAAGTTCTTCAATTCGGTATTTTTCCCAACGGTCTATTTCAAATCGAGTGATCCATTTTTTCATTCGTCTTTTAGCTTCATTGCGGGAGACACCTTTTAACTGAGCTAAATAGACAATATGTTCACCGACTTTCATTTTTTTATATAATCCTCGTTCTTCAGGCAGGTAACCTATGTGTTTTACATCTTCGGCGTTTAGAAGATGGTTGTCGAATAATACACTTCCGCTATCAGGGACTGTAATATGGTTGATGATTCGGATGAAAGTGGTTTTCCCTGCACCATTAGGGCCGAGAATTCCATATATACTGTTTTCCGGTATTTGCACGGAAACACCGTTCAGAGCCCTGTGCCCCTCGTATTCTTTGATGATGTCGAGAGCGTCTATAAGATACATTGTCTATTTTATTTAGGACTGACGATCCGCTCGCCTAATTGTTTTGCCAAAGCTGCTTTCAATGCATACAATCCATTCAGTTCAGACATGAGTTGAGTTGTTCGTTCCGGATTTTGTTCTTTGGCCGTTTTTTTAATTTCTTCTCGTATATGTTTTATATTCAAGGATGTAATAGCATCCTTTAGTTCGAATAATGCACGAGGAATCAGGTCTGCTAACTTTTCTTCTTCGCTTTCTATGGTCTGGAATTTTGTGTGTATTTTACTCAATTGATACTTTTCACTTACCAGATCAACGGCCAGACGACTGATTTCTTCATCGGGGTGAGCTAAAAAATAACGAGTCAAATGTTCTCCTTCTTGATCGAATATATGATTAATTTCGGCTATTACTTTTTTATATAACGGATGTTGGAATTCGATTTCATCATTTCGTAAATCGGTGAGTATATAGGGGATTACTTTCCACGTTTCCGTTTCTCCAGTCTCTTCATTTATTTCGGAAAATAAGTCGTGAAATCCGTATCGTATCATGTATCTCACCAAAGTCTTTTCAAATGGATCGAGAGGAGATGGAACTCTTTTCTCTTGTAAAACTCCTTGAGGAACACCCTGCGTTTCCGTTAATGTTTCTGTATCGTCATTCTGTGTACCTTCTTCTTGGGAATTTTGCTTGTCGGCAGAGGTCTCCGATAGCGTTTTTTTGTTAGGAGGAGTTCCGTTTTGCAGTTGGCTCAGTTTTATTTTATTGATTTCACGGAGCAATACCTCTTCGCTGATCTCCATGAGGCGACTGCATTCTTTGGTATATACCGAGCGTACGATAGTATCGGGGATAATAGCAATGCTTTGTACGATGTCCGATATTAATTCTGCCCGTTTAATGGGGTCGTTTCCTGCACTGTCTAATAATAAGTTGGTCTTAAAACGTATAAAATCGACTTCATGATTTTTTATATATTCCGTAAAAGATGAGGCACTTTGCTTTTTGGCAAAGGAATCAGGATCATCTCCATCGGGAAGAAGTACGACTTTAATGTTCATCCCCTCTTTCAAGATGAGGTCTATTCCTCTTAAAGAGGCTTTTATCCCAGCAGCATCACCATCATAGATAACCGTAATATTATTTGTGAAACGGTGAATCAGTCTGATCTGGCCCGGAGTAAGAGATGTTCCTGAAGAAGCCACTACATTTTCTACTCCGGCCTGATGCATCGATAAAACATCGGTATAACCTTCTACTAAAAAACAGTTGTCATTTTTTACGATAGACTGTTTTGCTTGATAGATGCCGTAAAGCACATTGCTTTTATGGTAAACTTCCGATTCCGGAGAGTTGACATATTTGGCTAATTTATCGCTTTTCCTTAACACTCGTCCTCCGAAAGCAAGGACCTTTCCGGATAGACTAAATACCGGAAAAATTACTCTGCCTCGGAAACGATCGCTTATGTAACCGTTTTGACCCTCCAGACAAAGCCCGGTTTTCAATAAATACTCTTCTTTATACCCTCTTTTTTTTGCTTCAATAGCAAGTGCATCTCGTTGTTCGAGGGAGTAACCCAATGCGAATTTGTGAATAATGTCGTCTCTAAATCCTCGTTCATGAAAATAGGCGAGTCCGACCGAACGACCTTCGGAATGTTGAAATAATATATTACTGAAATATTCTTGAGCAAAAGAATTAACGATGAGCATGCTTTCCCGGTCGCTTTTTATCTGTTTCTCTTCATCGCTGAGTTCTCGTTCTTCTATTTCAATGTTATATTTTTTTGCCAGATATTTCAGGGCTTCATAGTAGGAAAGTTGTTCATGTTCCATGATGAAATGCACGGCACTACCTCCCTTTCCGCAACTGAAACATTTGCAGATGCCTTTAGAAGGAGACACACTGAAAGATGGAGTTTTCTCATCATGAAACGGACATAACCCGACATAATTGACGCCGCGTTTACGCAATGTGACGAAGTCGGAAACAACTTCCAGAATATTTGCGCTGTCTATTATTTTATCGACGGTTGCTTGGTCTATCATGTAATCGAGATTTTAGTGTGGCGAAGATAACTATTTATTGTAAGGGTTGCAAAACAAAATTTGTAAAAACCGAGAGACTCGAGACCTCTTTTATGATTCTAATTTAACGGAAAATTTTAGAACAATCGTTTTCATCGGATTGTTATAATTTAAGGTCTGCCTAAAGATATGATTTCTGTATTGTAAAATTTAGACAGACTTTTAATAGATTCTAATGTTTTATTTAAACAAATAAGTATGAAATTACGAACTATTTTTTGCATGATCGCGTTATTGACATTGTTTTCTTTTGCATATATCGTTTCGATAAAGGCTTGTACCAGAGCTGTCTATTTAGGCGAGGGAGGAATGGTTGTTACCGGAAGAACGATGGATTGGAAAGAAGATCCTCAGTCGAATATTTATCTTTTTCCGAGAGGATTGCAAAAGCGGGCGGCTCTTCCCGGAAATAAAAATACCGTAACTTGGACATCGAAGTATGGGAGTGTATCTACTGCGGGATATGATATAGGAATATGTGACGGGATGAATGAAAAAGGTTTGGTTGCCAATCTGCTTTTTTTGACAGAATCATCTTATTATAGGCCGGATGATAATCGTCCGGTAATGGGAATCAGCATTTGGACACAATATGTATTGGATAATTTTGCTACGGTCGAAGAGGCTGTTGCCGGACTAAAAGATGATACTTTCAGAATCGATGCTCCCGATTTGCCGAACGGTGCAAAATCTACGTTGCATTTATCCGTATCTGACGCTACAGGAAATAGTGCGATCTTTGAATATATACAGGGACGACTGATTGTTCATGAAGGGAAAGATTGTCAAGTGATGACTAATTCTCCTACTTATGATAAACAGATGACACTGAATGATTATTGGAAACAGATAGGTGGGATGGTAATGTTGCCGGGAACGAATCGAGCTTCCGACCGATTTGTCAGAGCTTCATTCTATATTAATGTTATTCCTAAAACTTCAGATTTTAAATTAGCTGTTCCCGGAGTATTTAGTGTTATGCGTAATGTATCCGTGCCTTTAGGAATATCTGTTCCCGATCAGCCGAATATTGCATCTACCCGTTGGCGCACGGTCTCAGATCAAAAAAATAAAGTTTATTATTTCGAGTCGACACTTAATCCCGATGTATTTTGGGTCGATTTTAAAGATCTTGATTTTAATGTGGGTGCACCGATAAAAAAACTTTGGCTTACTAATGGAGAAATTTATGCAGGAAATGCTGCAGGACAATTTAAGAACTCATTGCCGCTTCCATTTTTATTTGGAATTTAGACTCTGTTTCAATTTTGTTTGGGTTCTGGCCTGATAATTTCTTTTAATTTTTTGTTTTTACGAGGAAGAGTCCTATTCGACGAATGAAAACACAAAGAAGATTTGACCCAATTACTTTACTTGAGATGATATGAAATTTTTTTGAGTTTTGAAAATTAAAACCGAGTCATGACTTCAAGAACAATTTTATCTTGTTCCGATTCTTTAGGTATTCCGGACGCTGAATAAAAATATTTTTCATAATTTAGTCGAATATCTGCAACGAACGGTTTGCCGATGCTGAATGTAAGTCCACCCGTTACTCGTTGTCTTTTATAATCGTTTATTTTTAGTTTACCGGTTTCTTCGTCGGCATATCCGTCGCTGTGGTCGGTCATAAAATCATAGCGGGCGAGGAAAGACATACTTTTAAAAATTCGGGGCAAGGGTAATTCATAACTCATGAAACTATTCATGGCATGAACATCCTTAAAAGCATTTTGCTCATATTGTTTATATAAATATTCACCCTCAATCAAGAATCTTTTATATCGGTATGAAAGACCGCCATCATACATATGAATACGGATCGACTCCGGTTTGATGGTTTGTGTACTGAATTCGATATTTAGTCCTTTTATAAAAAGGAGTTGAGCTTTGACAGAATAGTTCATTTCTTTGCGCCATTTTTTCTGGTTAGTTAACCCTGTTCCATTAAAAATTCCGGCTTCAATGATGAACGGGAAAACTTCTTTTAATTGATAGCATACCGTTGCACCTACGTCTCTGACGTTTCCTACCTGTTTGGCAATAAAAGACCGGTTGGCAAAATATTGTTGATGGGGAGAGCGATGTGCATCAATTGTGAAAGGCACTCGCATTTGTCCGATTGTGAAGTTGAGGCTTTTAATAGGAAATAGTCGGGTATAAGCATCCAGCATTTTGATACTACCTTCATCCGATAAATCTATTTCTGCTTTGTAAGCGACAGATGGGTGAACATTTCCGGTCAAGCTGAACCGGGCATTTCTTACTTCGAAACGACTTGCATTGATTTCCGGTTGATATTCATATTTTGCACGAATCGTTCCATGAATTTCGGGAATATAATCTGTTTTTTCCATTTTCTTTTTTTCGAGCTTTACGCCGTCTTCGTTCGCTTCGTTTTGTCCCGTTCCTCTAAAGGGTATTAAAAGTACGAAAAATAGTATTATAGCTTGTTTCATTATTATTTAAATAAACAGATGTATATATTGAAAATTTTTACAAAGGAAACTTTACAATGTGACAAATATATTACAAATATATGATAATGTTATAAAGAATAACAGTTATTTCAAATTTGTATCAAGGATATTTGATTGTTTCATAATTGTTATTTTGTTGGAATTGGAAGAAAATATTTGGCTTTTTATTTGGGGTTGGAGTACAAATGCTTCGTGATTTTTTATAAAATTTGAATGAGCTTTTTGAGCTAAAATATAATTAATGTTAATTTGGCTGATTTTTGTGTCGGAAAATTATGTTATATAACATATTGTATATACATTTGTACTGTGTTTTTCATGGTATTTAGATTTAAGGTTAACGAAGATTGGTTGTCGGGATGACAACCATTTCTTTTATATCCATATTTGTATAAAAAAGAATCGGGGAAAGAATAAAATAGGCTCGACAATCGTTCGTTGTAAAATCATTTTTGTTTTCTGTAGAAAATTTGTAGCACTGATTAATAATCAGAATAGCCGGAGTTTTTACCCGAGATGTCTCTTTTTTGACGAAAAGAGTGGAATAATTGTTGAAAAGCTCCGATAAGAAGATTTGTCTATTGTAAAAACTTAGAGTTACCTGTATTTTTACTTCAAAAATATTTCTATAAAATTTACGACAAGCTCTAAGAATTATATTCGATAAATCTTAATTATATATGAAAAAAAATGTTTTTCTCATTTGTTCATTGATACTATCAGGTATAGTATCGGCACAAACAATTTTGAAACCAGAGATTCCGGAAACTCGGTTTTCAGTGACCGATTATGGAGCATCGGCATCAGCTCTTGATAATACTGTTGCAATTCAGAAGACAATAGATGAGTGTAGTGCTGCCGGAGGGGGATCGGTAATTATTCCGGCAGGAACGTTTATGTGTGGCCCTATTGTAATGAAAAGCAATATAAATCTTGTTTTGGATGACGGATGTATTTTAAAAGCTCTTCCTTATGGGAAAGGAAACGGCATTGTTGAAGGGAGTTATCCGAATAATGGTAAGCCGGATCGTTATGCCCATCTTATTTCGGGTAAACGAGTTCAGAATATTAAGGTGAGTGGGAAAGGTGTGATCGAAGGAGACGGAAGTGCATGGTGGACGGCTTTTAGGGCAAACAGATCTATAAAAAGAGGTTGCCTGATTCGTTTCGATAATTGTAGAAATATAGAAATATGCGGTATCCGGTTGCAGAATGCACCGAATGTACACATAACGTTAGGACGAGGAAGTTCGGATATAACGGTGAGGGACATTACGATTGAAGCTCCGGATGAAGCTCCGAACAGTGATGGAATTGATGTTTGGGCTCCGAACGTTTTGATTTATAATTGTAATATCGCTTGTGGAGATGATAATATTGCAATGGATTCAGGAACAAAGAATATAACAATTCGGAAATGTAATTTTGGAAATGGACACGGATGCTCTATCGGAAGCTATACTGCCGGTATCGAAAATGTTCTGATAGATAGTTGTTCTTTTAAAAATACCGAATCAGCTATTCGGATGAAAAGCAATCGCTCGAGAGGGGGAGGAGAGAAAAATATTATATACTCGAATATTACTATTGATAATGTAAGAAAACCTATATTTATTACGAGTTATTATCCGAAGACTCCGAAAGATGTTACAGAAGATTCGGCTGAAGAGGTCACTGCCACAACACCTTCATGGAATAATATTTTTTTACGTAATATAGAAATTTATGATTGTGAATATGCCGGTATTATATGGGGAGTGCCGGAACTTCCTATTCGAAACGTTGTATTCGATAATGTAAAAATTAGGGCAACAAAAGGTATGGAAATAAATTATGTTTCAAACATTTCTTTTATTAACGGGTCTTCAATATCTGTAAAAAAGGGAGATGCTGTCAAAGTTTATGAATCTGCTCCGGAAGGAATAGATTTTAGTTCGGGTAAACCTGTGAGTAAGTAATTTTGTTTGAAAATATCGATAAAAAAGGATGTAATACCGGTATTACATCCTTTTTATCTCAATCTATTACAAACTCTCTTCTAATATGATTAAGGTAATAAATGTGATACCAATAATAGTCATTATAATAGTACCTGCTACCTTTTTTAATTTGTCGAATTGAGGATTTCGGTATCCCCATTCATCATATTTCGAGAATCTGGAGATTAATTTTTTCATTGTTATCAATTTTACTATAGCGGTTAAAGATAGTTTGATAACAATTTCTTTTCAGAAAAGGTTGACAGGCTGAAGCCTATTTTATATAGAATTAAAAAAGGTCCGATTTATTTACCTATGTAACTATGGCCGTATTGCTCTGAAGATTTTTTATTGATAAAATTGATAAATAACTGATTTATCTCAGAGTTATCGCCTTGATTTTGAACAAAACAGAACTCTCTTTCGATTGTGAAATCTTGAAAATCGATGATTCTGAATTCTCCGTTCATCAGTTCTTTACTGACCGAATAAATAGAGAGTAATCCGACACAATCCGAATGTCTTAAAAATGATTTTATTCCTTCTGTCGACCCCATATGCATAAGTACGTTGAGTGAAGAATATTTTATACCGTATTTTTGTAAATTTTCTTCTATAAATTGTGTTGTGCCAGATGTATGCTCTCTAAGTATTAGTGGTAGTTCTTTGATTTTAGAAAGAGGAAACGGGCTGTCTCCCCAACGGGCTGTGTTTCTTACGATCGCAACTATTTCGTCTTTCAGAAATGGAGAATATTTTAAATAAGGCTTTCTCGAAGGTCCTTCAATCAGTCCGATGTCAATCTTTTGTGCATGTAGCATATTTTCTATTTCAAGAGTATTATGCATCTGTAGATCAAGAGATATATCTGGATATTCTTGACAAAATTGAGCTAAAAATGCCGGAAGGATATATTGTGCGATCGTTAGGCTTGCTCCGATATGTATTTGTCCCACCTCTTTATTATTTAGTTGATGCATTTTATAATTTAGCTTACTGTATTCAGATAGAATGGTATCACAATGTTTTAGTAAAATAATTCCGGCTGCCGTTAGTGCGATTTTGTTTCCGACACGATCAAACAACCGTGTGTTATAGATTGACTCTAACTCGCGGATATGTTTGGTTACAGCAGGTTGTGAAATTTGTAGTTCTTGGGCAGCTTTGGTAAAACTGAGATTCCATGCGACACGTTGGAATACTTTCAATCGGAAGTCATACATATCGGACATAATATTGAGTATTACATTAAATAAGGTGTTAAGTATTTAGTGAGCAGGTAACCTCCTCCTAATAACCATAAAAACAATATTGCAGCTAATATAAAAGGCTTTAATCCGGCTTTTTTGAATTTTTCTATACTGGTTTCTGCCCCGAGAGCAGTCATTGCCATAGTTAACAAAAAGGTATCTAATCTATTAATGAAATCGATAAATGGTTCGGGTAGTAAATTAAACGAATTGAAGCCTATAACGGCTAAAAATCCGAAAGCGAACCAAGGGACAGCAACTTTGGATGATCGGTTTGGATCGTGGGCATCTATCCCGACACGTCTCCTGATTTTTGCAATTGCTCTTGACATCGAATAACTTATAATCAATAAAACCGGAACGAGCATGATGACACGTATCATCTTGACGATAATGGCAGAGTCAGATATCTCTTTTCCCATCGAATTTCCAGCTCCGGCTACATGAGCGACTTCATGTAAAGTTGAACTCGTATAAATTCCCATTTGTTCAGGTGTAAGATCTATAATTCCATGATTATACAATGCCGGATACAGAAACATTGATATAGTCCCGAAGATGACGACCGTAGAAACAGCAACAGCAGTTTTATATGGTTTACTTTTTAGGGTAGCTTCTGCTCCTAATACCGCAGCTGCCCCACATATTCCACTACCGACAGATGTTAAAAGAGCTATACCTCGATCTATTTTTAGAAGTTTTCCGATGTAAATACCTCCGTAAATAGTTACGGTAACGATAATTGCGTCAATGATAATTGCCGGAAGTCCGACTTCGATGATATTTTGAAATGTGAGTCTGAAACCGTATAGAATGATACCCAATCTGAGAAGTCGCTTAGAGCAGAATAAAATACCGGGAACCCATGTTGTGGGTAGCTGATTGCGTAAACTGTTGGCATAAAGCATACCTAAGATAATACCTACTAATTAGCGGGCTGAGTGAAAGTTTTTGGATAAACGGCATATCTCCTATATAGAATGCAGCGCACGAAAAGAGTGCGATCAATAAAATTCCATGCAACATACTGCCTTTTTTTTCACTTAATTTCATTTTTTTTCTTCGATTTTTGATTGGTTAGACATGTGCAAATGAATGAAATTTTATTGAAATAACAGATATACATCTGTTTATCTTGAATAACTTTTTGTTATATCTTTAGACGGACTCTTAAATGTTAAATATTATCAGAACCTTTTATAGAATGCTAAGATAAAGATTTTGAAGAATAATGAAAACTATACTGATAACTTTTATTTATTATTGGGAAATTCTTCATTCTTTATTTTCAGGAAAAATATTATATCAATATTTTTTACAGTTTTTCTGATTTATTTTTTTTTTTTTTTTGAATTTCAGCGGATTGAAAAATATAAAAAAGACCTGAATCAAGCGAAACCAGGTCTTTTTTTATAGCAGTTATAGTAAGTCGTCGATATAAAAAACTCAGACTTGCGTAAACTAAGGACTCACAAGTGAATGAAGTTTTTTTAAGATCTTGGACGAGCTTCTTTTACGATCATAGTACGGCCTTCGAATTCAGAACCGTTCAATTCTTCGATAGCTTGTTTCGCTTGGGCGTCGTTGTTCATTTCAATAAAAGCAAAACCTTTTGATTTACCGGTTTCGCGGTCTTTGATAATTTTTACGGATTCGACAGCACCGTATTCTTCAATCACTTGTTGCAAGTCTGCTTCCTTAACACGATAGTTAAGGTTTCCAATGTAAATGTTCATAAAAATAAAAAAATAAATTAGTGAAAAAACTTGAACAGTTGCGGGTCTGGAAAATAAAGCTTGTAGTCATGCAATAAGTTACATGAGCGATTCACTAAATAGTGCAAACCAACTCTTATTCGATTACAAAGGAAAATATAAATTTCGGATATGCAAGCGATTCGTCTTTAATTTTTTGAAATACTTCATTTTATCTGTGAATTATGCTTTTACTGAAAACTTTTTGTTACAAAATTGTAAAAGAAGTTTGATTATCGGAAGAATACAGTTACTTTTGCGCTGCCAAAATGTACACGATATTATTTGATAACAGTGTAAAGTATCGCACGTTTTAGCGGTATGGCAAGATTAAAAAGTAAATTTTAATAATAATAATTCGTTAGGAATGAACGTTTCACAACAAAACATTGACAAAGTATCTGCTGTAATCAAAATTGAGATTACAAAAGCTGATTATCAAGAAAAAGTTGACAAAGCTTTACGCGCTTATCGTCAGAAAGCAAATATTCCGGGATTTCGTAGAGGTATGGTTCCGATGGGGATGATACAGAAAATGTTTGGAAAATCGGTATTGGCTGAAGAATTCAATAAACTCGTTTCTGAATCGTTATTTAACTATATTCGTGAGAATAAACTCAATGTTTTGGGTGAACCTATGCCGGTTGCAGATCAGCCGGAAATTAATTTTGACGGGCAAGAAGATTTTACAGTTTCGTTTGATGTGGCTTTAGCTCCTGAAATTTCTGTGAATCTGTCTAAAGAGGATTGTGTAAACTATTATAATGTAACGGTTGACGATACGATGGTCGAAAAACAGTGTGAGGCATTAGCAAACCGTTTCGGTACACAAGAACCTGTGGAAGTTGCAGGAGAAAAGGATATGATTCGCGGGAAATTTATAGAGTTGGATGAAGCCGGAAATGTCAAAGACGGAGGAATCGTTGTAGAATCGGGAATTATTTCGCCTAATTACTTCAAAAATGAAGATGAGAAATCAAAATTTGCCGGTGTAAAAGTAGGTCAAAAAGTCATCTTCAACCCAGCAAAATCATGTGATAATAATGAGGTGGAATTAGCTTCGATGCTTCATATCAAAAAAGAAGAAGCTGCGAATATGAAATCTGATTTTGAAGTAGAAGTTACTAGTATTCTCGGATTTAAACCGGCTGAAATGGGGCAGGAGCTTTTTGATAATGCATTTGGTAAAGATGTCGTAAAGACAGAAGAGGAATATAAAGCGAAGGTGCGTGAGATGATCGAAAATCAAATGAAGCCGGAGAGTGATTATAAATTCGGTCTTGATGCACGTAAAGTTTTAGAGAATAAGGTTGGAGATATACAGTTGCCGGATGCTTTGTTAAAGCGTTGGTTGGTGACTACCGGAGAGAAACGTACTGCCGAATCGGTAGAAGAAGAATATCCTAAAATGGTTCCGGATTTGAAGTGGCAGTTGATTAAAGAACAAATTGTTAAAGATTTCAATATAAAAGTTGAGGATGCCGACATTTTAGATATGGCACGTAAAGTTACTCGCGCGCAATTTGCTCAGTACGGAATGATGAATGTACCTGAAGATTTGCTCGACAAATATGCGACCGATATGCTGAAAGATAAAAAGATGGTTAGTAACATTGCAGAGCGTGCAACAGAAGAGAAAATCATTGCGACTATTAAAGGTGCTGTAACCTTGAATGAAATCGCTGTTTCTGCTGATGAATTCTATAAAATGTTCGAAACAAAATAAGTTGAACAAAATAAGATGAGAACCCGCCCGCCATCAGACGTGGCGGGTTTCTTTTATGTTGGTATGACTGTGTTTTAAACAATATTAAAGATTATGGCCTTTTTTAATGTTATTCCGGATAAAATAAATTTGCGGAATACATGATTTTATTTATACCTTTGTTTGAAAACTATAAATTAATCAAGAAGGAAAACGTATGACAAACGATTTTAAAAATTATGCCACAAAACATTTGGGGATGAACGGGCTCGCGTTAGATAAATATATAGATATAACCAGTAGTTATATTTCTCCGACAATTATAGAAGAACGCCAGCTGAATGTTGCTCAAATGGACGTATTTTCTCGTTTGATGATGGACAGGATCATCTTTTTAGGCACTCAAGTCGATGATTATACTGCTAATGTGATTCAAGCTCAATTGCTTTATCTTGATTCTGCAGATCCGGGTAAAGATATTTCTATATATTTAAATACACCGGGAGGGAGTGTGTATGCGGGTTTGGGAATATATGATACGATGCAATATATTGCAAGCGATGTTTCTACTATTTGCACAGGTATGGCTGCATCTATGGGGGCGGTGTTACTTGTGGCCGGAACAAGAGGAAAACGTTTTGCATTGCAACACTCGAGAGTGATGATTCACCAACCTATGGGCGGTGCACAGGGACAGGCTTCGGATATAGAAATTACTGCTCGGGAGATACAGAAGCTTAAGAAAGAACTTTATACGATTATTGCTGATCATTCGGGAAATACTTATGAAAGAGTAGAAAAAGATTCTGACCGGGATTATTGGATGACTGCAGCAGAAGCGAAAGAATATGGAATGATCGATGATGTGCTTACTAAAGCGAAATAATGTGAAGAAAAAGAACAAGAAAATAGGAAATGACAAAACAAATAAACAAATGTAGTTTTTGTGGCCGCTCCGAAAGAGAAGTTGAGATGTTGCTTACGGGAGCTACAGGTTTTATCTGCAATGATTGTGTCGAGCGAGCGCATGAGATGATAGAAGAAATTCTCAAAAAGAATAAGACTGTTAATTCAGGATTAGGCTTTACTAAAGAAGATCTGCCCCGCCCTCAGGAGATCAAGAAGTTTTTAGATCAATATGTGATCGGACAGGATGCGGCAAAACGCTATTTGTCTGTTGCGGTATTCAATCATTATAAACGATTGTTGCAGAATGCCGATTCGAAAAAAGATGATGTTGAGATTGAGAAATCGAATATCATTATGGTAGGGCATACCGGTACGGGAAAAACTCTTTTGGCAAAAACGATAGCTCGCATGTTGAATGTTCCGTTTACGATTGTCGATGCCACAGTTTTAACAGAAGCCGGTTATGTAGGAGAGGATATCGAAAGTATATTGACCCGTTTATTACAAGTCGCCGATTATAACGTTGAAGCAGCAGAACGAGGGATTGTATTTATTGACGAAATCGATAAAATTGCCCGTAAAGGAGATAACCCTTCTATTACGAGAGATGTTAGTGGGGAAGGTGTGCAGCAGGGGTTGCTTAAACTTCTCGAAGGATCGGTCGTTAATGTTCCGCCTCAAGGTGGACGGAAACATCCCGACCAAAAAATGATTGCCGTAAATACTAAAAATATCTTGTATATTTGCGGTGGAGCGTTTGATGGTATAGAGAAAAAAATCGCACTTCGGCTCAATACGCAAGTAGTGGGATACGGAGCTGATAAGAAACGTCAGGAGATAGATCGCAATAATATGTTGCAGTATATATCTCCTCAGGATCTAAAGGCGTTCGGTCTTATTCCGGAAATTATAGGTCGGTTACCGTTACTTACTTATTTAGACCCGTTGGATAAAAATGCTTTACGTAGAATACTTACCGAACCGAAGAATTCTATTATTAAACAATATGTCCGTTTATTTGAAATGGATGATGTGACATTGACATTTGATGACGATGTCCTTGATTATATTGTGGAAAAAGCGATCGAATTTAAATTGGGTGCTAGAGGATTGCGCTCTATTGCGGAAACGATTATGATGGATGCAATGTTTGATATGCCTTCGTCCGATGAAAAAACGTTGCATATTACCCGAAAGTATGCAGAGGAAAAGCTGAAAAAGGCGAATATGCATGCTTTGCATTAAAAAAGATTCAAATAAATTGGTTATTTTGCAGACTTGTTTATAAATTTGTTTACGAGGTTTCTCCTAATGAGAAAATTATGATCGTCTTCTGACTGTTAATCATTACATTATATGGCAACAAGAACAAATTTGATAGAAGAGTTGAAGAAGAATTTCGGATTTGATACCTTTAAAGGAAATCAAGAGGCGATAATTCGGAATTTGCTTGATGGTAAAGACACATTTGTGCTGATGCCTACGGGCGGAGGTAAGTCTTTATGTTATCAGTTGCCCTCGTTATTGCTCGATGGCACAGCTATTGTCATATCACCCCTTATCGCCTTGATGAAAAATCAGGTGGATGCAATGCGTAATTTCAGTGAGGAAGATGGTGTGGCGCATTTTATAAACTCGTCTTTGAATAAAGCTGCAATAGATCAGGTAAAAGATGACATTATGGCGGGACGTACCAAGTTATTGTATGTAGCTCCCGAATCTCTTACCAAAGAAGAAAATATAGAATTTCTTAAACAAGTAAAAATATCATTTTATGCTGTGGATGAGGCGCATTGTATTTCGGAATGGGGACATGACTTCAGACCTGAGTACCGGCGCATACGTCCTATAATTAATGAAATAGGTTCTCATCCGTTGATTGCTCTTACAGCAACAGCAACGCCTAAGGTACAACACGATATTCAAAAAAATCTTGGGATGATTGATGCGGAGGTCTTTAAATCTTCCTTTAATCGTCCTAATCTTTATTATGAAGTGCGTCCCAAAACGCAAAACATTGATCGAGACATTATCAAATATATCAAATCCCAATCAGGTAAGTCGGGAATTATTTATTGTCTGAGCCGGAAAAAAGTCGAGGAACTTGCCGAAACATTGAAAGTTAACGGTATAAATGCACTTCCGTACCATGCCGGTATGGACTCTACTACTCGGACTCAGAACCAAGACGCTTTTTTGCTTGAGAAGGTGGATGTAATAGTAGCTACTATCGCATTCGGTATGGGAATTGATAAACCCGATGTTCGTTTCGTTATCCATTATGATATTCCGAAAAGCCTTGAGGGATATTATCAGGAAACCGGACGTGCCGGACGAGATGGCGGCGAAGGTCAGTGTATAACGTTTTATATGAACAAAGATCTGCAGAAATTGGAGAAATTTATGCAGGGAAAACCTATTGCTGAACAGGAAATCGGGAAGCAGTTATTGCTCGAAACAGCAGCTTATGCTGAATCATCGGTGTGCCGAAGAAAATTGTTGTTGCATTATTTCGGGGAAGAATACGGAGAAGAAAACTGTGGAAATTGTGACAATTGTTTAAACCCTAAGAAACAAGTGGAAGCTCAAGATTTACTTTGTGCAGTTCTGGAAACTGTAATAGCTCTGAAAGAAAAATTTAAAGCCGATCATGTGATCGATGTATTATTGGGAAAAGAAACGACCGAAGTCCTTTCGTATCATCAAGAAGATCTTGAGGTGTTCGGATGCGGTCAAGGTGAAGAGGAAAAAACGTGGAGTGCAGTAATACGACAGGCATTGATAGCCGGATATTTGGATAAGGATATTGAAAATTACGGGCTGCTGAAAGTTACGAAAGCCGGACATGCATTTCTCAAAAAGCCGGTATCATTCAAGATCGTGGAGGATAACGATTTTGATGATGTTGAGGAAGAAGTTCCGATGAAGGGAGGAGCTACCTGTGCCGTAGATCCTACTTTATATGCTATCTTAAAAGATTTGCGTAAGAAAATAGCCAAGAAATTGGAGTTGCCTCCTTATGTTATATTTCAGGATCCTTCGCTCGAAGCTATGGCGACGACTTATCCCGTAACTATTGAAGAATTGCAGAATATACCGGGAGTCGGGGCTGGAAAAGCCAAACGTTACGGTGAAGAATTTATTAAAGTTATAAAGACGCATTGTGACGAAAACGAAATAGAACGTCCTGAAGATTTGCGTGTGAGAACGGTTGCCAATAAATCGAAAATGAAGGTTTCTATTATTCAAGGTATCGACCGTAAGATCGCACTTGATGAATTGGCAGAGTCGAAAGGTCTTGAATTTACCGATCTTCTTGACGAAGTAGAAGCAATAGTGTATTCTGGAACAAAAATCAATATCGACTATTTCTTGCAAGAAGTAATGGATGATGACCATATTTATGACATATTTGAATATTTCAAAGAAGCGGACAGCGATGATCTCGAAGCGGCAATAGAAGAATTGGGTCGTGATTATACAGAAGAAGAGATACGTCTGGTACGAATTAAATTCCTTTCCGAAATGGGAAACTAAACAAAATTAGAAAAAAGTCATAATGGCCGGAGAGTCTGCAATCAGAGTCTTCCGGCCATTGTCGTTTGAAAGTACTTATTTTTAAAAACCATTAAAAAATAAAATCTTTACGTATAAATATCCATTGAAAATATTTATCTTTGTACGCAATAAATTTTAAGCCTACCTCATTATGTCATTTATTGCAGATAAAGTTGTTATGGATGGGTTGACATTCGATGATGTTTTGTTGATCCCCGCTTATTCGGAAGTTCTTCCTCGTACAGTTCAGTTGACAACCAAGTTCTCACGGAACATTCAGTTGAATATCCCTTTAGTTTCCGCCGCTATGGACACGGTTACCGAAGCTCAAATGGCTATTGCCATAGCTCGTGAGGGCGGTATAGGAGTTATACATAAGAATATGTCTATAGAGGCACAAGCTAAGCAGGTGCATAGTGTTAAGCGTGCTGAAAACGGAATGATCTATGATCCGGTAACAATCAAGAGAGGATCGACCGTAAAAGATGCATTAGCCTTGATGAAAGAGTATCATATCGGAGGTATTCCTGTTGTTGACGATAATCGCCATTTAGTAGGTATTGTCACTAATCGGGATTTACGTTTTGAGCGGAATCTTTCTCGTGCCATAGATGAAGTAATGACTTGTGAAAATCTGGTAACGACAAATCAATCTACCGATTTGCAGCAAGCTGCCGATATTTTGCAGAATCATAAAATAGAAAAGTTGCCTGTTGTCGATAAAGACGGCAAACTAGTCGGGTTGGTAACATATAAAGATATAACCAAGGCAAAAGACAAGCCTTTTGCCTGCAAGGATAAATTAGGACGGTTACGTGTTGCTGCCGGAATCGGAGTGACTGGAGACTCTCTCGACCGAGCCGCTGCTTTGGTGGATGCAGGAGTCGATGCCATCGTAATTGATACGGCACATGGGCATTCCAAATATGTAATCGATGTTTTAAAACAGGTTAAGGCAAAATTTCCTCAAATAGATGTTGTTGTCGGAAATATTGCTACGGGAGAAGCCGCTAAATATTTAGTTGATGCCGGGGCGGATGGTGTAAAAGTCGGTATAGGACCGGGGTCTATATGTACGACTCGTGTGATAGCAGGGGTCGGTGTGCCTCAACTCTCTGCTGTTTATGATGTCGCGAAAGCTTTGGAAGGAACGGGAATTCCTTTGATTGCAGATGGCGGAATCCGTTATTCAGGCGATATCGTTAAAGCTTTGGCTGCTGGAGGATATTCTGTTATGTTGGGTGGATTGTTGGCAGGAGTAGAAGAATCTCCTGGTGAAACGATTATTTATAACGGACGTAAATTCAAGTCGTATAGAGGTATGGGATCGTTGGAAGCTATGGAAAAAGGTTCTAAAGATCGTTATTTCCAAGCTGCGGAGACGGATGTTAAGAAACTTGTCCCCGAAGGTATTGCCGCCAGAGTTCCCTATAAAGGATCATTGTATGAGGTAATTTATCAAATGGTGGGAGGTTTGCGTGCCGGTATGGGATATTGCGGTGCTGCCGATATAACAGCCTTGCATCAGGCTAAATTTACTCGAATCACAAATGCCGGAGTTGCCGAAAGCCATCCGCATGATGTGACTATTACGAGCGAATCTCCGAATTATAGTCGAGGTGAATAAAAAATAAGAGTTACAATAGATTTAAAACTCTGTTGTAAACTGTTTATATAATACACTAATTTGGCGAGATCAATATAATTTTTATATATTTGAGTCGTTAAATTAGTGTATTTCTATTATTAAGTGTAAAATTAAAAGAGGACTCGTCACAAAAGGGTTGCTTAAGTAAAAAAATGAAACGATGAAAAACAAATGGTTATTATTATCCTTGTGTGCCGGTTATTCATTTGCTTTGTGTGCACAGAATCCGGAAAATGATCCTGTATTGATGAAGGTGAATGGAAAAAGCATTAAGAAATCGGAATTCGAATATATTTATAAAAAAAATAATCAACAACAGACAGATCCAAAATCATTGGATGAATATCTGGAATTGTTTAAAAACTACAAGTTGAAGGTTGCTGAGGCAGAAGCATGCGGATTGGATACTACACGTGCTTTCCGAACAGAACTTGCCGGGTATCGTGCACAATTGGTACAGCCGTATTTAGTGGATAGAGAAATGGACGATCGATTGGCAAAAGAAGCGTATGATCGATTAAAGGAAAATGTTGAAGTAAGTCATATTTTGTTTAGGGTAAATCCTGGAATGACAGATACCGAAAAAGATAAAGTTTATCAAAAAGCTAAATCTGTTTTGGAACGTATCCGCAAAGGAGAGGATTTTGGAAAGTTGGCAAAAGAGTATTCTGAAGATCCTTCGGTAAAACGAAATGGCGGATATTTAGGGTATATAGGAGGATTTATGACAGTATATCCTTTTGAAACGGCAGCCTATACAACTCCGGTCGGAAGCGTTTCTGAGCCGGTTTTGTCCCAGTTCGGTTATCATTTGATAAAAGTTTCCGATCGTCGTCCCGATCCAGGAGAACGGCTTACGGCACATATTATGTTGATGTTGCCTTCGAATGCTTCAGATGAAGTGAAAAAAGAAAAAGAAAAGCAAATACGAGAAATATATCAGCAGATAATTCAAGGAGCAGATTTTGCCGAATTGGCTAAAGAAAAATCTGAAGATAAAAATTCCGCTCAACGGGGAGGAGAGCTTCCTTGGATATCTACCGGACGCATTGTAAAGGAGTATGAAGATGCTGCTTATGCTTTGAAGAATAAAGGAGATGTGTCCGAACCTGTTTTGAGCCCTTATGGATGGCATATTATTAAATTGTTGGATACAAGGGGATTGAAGCCGTTTGAAGAATTGAAACCCGATATTATGAGACGAATAGGACGTGATGAGAGATCCAATAAAGGACAAAAATCTCTGATCGAAAAACTGAAAGTCGAATATGCGTTTAATATGAATGCGGGAGAGAAAGAGAAATTGGAAAAGTTTGCAGTAGAGACGAGTCCTATGGATACGTTGTTTTTGAATAATATCAGTAAAGACCAATCTGTGTTGTTCAGTTTGGACGGGAGAGACTGGACTGTGGCCGATTTAGGGAATTTTATGAAAAATTCGAAGTCTGCACAAGGCGCATTTCATGGTGGTAATGTAGCCTATTTAAATAAACAAATAGATGCATTTGTCGATAATGAAATATTACATTACGAGGATACTAAGCTGGAGACGAAATATCCCGAATTCAGAAATTTGATGAATGAGTATCGTGATGGAATACTCTTGTTCGACATAAGTAATCGTGAAGTATGGGAAAAAGCGTCTAATGATGTTGTCGGGTTACAGAAATATTTTAAAGCTCATAAAAAACAATATACCTGGGATCAACCTCGTTATAAAGGGTATTTGATACAATGTGATGATAAGGCTTTGGTCAAAACGATCAAGAAAAGAATTAAATCGTTGCCTGCTGATTCTGTTGTTTTTTATATCAATAAAGAGTTTAATACCGACAGTATTAAACATGTGAAGATCGAGAAAGGACTTTTCCAAAAAGGAGATAATAAAAAAGTCGATAATTTGGCATTTAAGGAAGGCGAATTGTCTGTAGATGAAAAATTTCCGGTCGTTTTTGTTGTTGGAAAAATGCTGAAGAAAGGTCCTGAGTCATATACTGATATGAAAGGTCAGGTGACGGCTGATTATCAGAACTATCTTGAAAAGATTTGGGTACAAAATTTAAATAAAAAGTATCCGGTTGAAATAAATAAAGATGTTCTAAAAACAGTTAATGTGCAATAGAGTAAGCAGATTTCGTTGTAATTTTACCAATTAATATTGGTTTTCTATTAATAAAAGGAACTATGTGGCATAAAATCGCTTTATCCTTATGGAGTGTGGCTGTCATGCTTCTGTTCTTTTCTTGTAAAGAGAACTTTTCAGAAAAAAACAGGAAGGAAGCTGTATTAGTTCGGATAGGCGATAAGGCTTTGACTCGTGGTGATTTAGAACGTGAAATACCTGATCGGCTGAAATCTAAAGACAGTGCTTTGTTTGCAGATAACTATATAAAGCAATGGGTAGATGATCAATTGCTTTATGATGTTGCTTCTCGTAATATTCCGGATAAAGAAAATATCGATCGTATGGTGGAGCGCTATCGGCAGGAACTTGTAATATTTGAATATCAGAAGCATTTGCTAAATGAAAAGTTAGATAAAGAGATTTCCGAAGAGGATATGAACATTTATTATGAAAAAAATCATGATAAATTTAAATTGCATTCAGCGATAATCAAAGGGTTATTTTTGAAAGTTCCGGAAAATTCACCGCAGATTGTCCGTTTGAAAAAATGGTATAAATCAAATACGCCCGAAGCGGTGGAAAATATAGAAAAGTACGGATTGCATAATGCTGTGATTTATGAATATTTTTATGATAAGTGGGTATCTTTTGATGAAGTAATGGATAATATCCCTTATTCTGTGGAACGAGAGGCAGATTTCCTGCGTACGCATAAGAATATCGAATTGAATCATAAGGGATATTGGTATTTTTTGAATATTAGCGATTATCAGCTCAAGGGTGAACAAATGCCCTTTGATTTTGCAAAAGCTCAGATAAGGGAAATTCTCATGAATCAAAAGAAAATGAATTTCCTTAAGGAAGTCAAAGATGAATTATATCAGGATGCCCTTAAGGAGAAAGAGATTGAATATTTCAATTGACGAAATAATAAATTAATTAAAGAGAAAACGATGCGAAAATTTAGTAGTGTATTGTTGTTGACTTTGTTTTTCAGTTTGACCGGAGTTTCACTTCATGCTCAGAATAATATTATAGACGAAGTCGTTTGGGTTGTCGGAGATGAGGCTATTCTTAAATCTCAAGTTGAGGAGCAATATCGGAGCATGCAGTATGACGGACAGAAAATAGATGGAGATCCGTATTGTGTGATACCTGAGCAGATTGCAATACAAAAGCTTTTTATGCATCAGGCGAAGTTAGATAGTATAACTGTTTCCGATGCTCAAGTTTTCCAAGAAGTGGAACGAAAACTGAACTATTTTATCGCCAATATCGGATCAAAGGAAAAAGTAGAAGAATATTTCAATAAACCGATGAGCGAATTGCGTGAAGAGATGGCCGAGATGGTGCGTGAACAAGGAATTGTTCAGGAAATGCAGCGTCAGTTGGTCAAGGATATAAAGATAACACCTTCGGAAGTTCGTCGTTTTTTCTCGGGATTGCCTTCGGATAGTATTCCTTATATTCCTACCCAAGTAGAGGTGCAGATAATAACTATAAATCCGAAAATTCCACAACAGGAAATCGATAATATCAAGGCTCGTTTACGGGAGTATAGCGAACGGGTTACCAAAGGTGAGACGGAATTTTCTACTTTAGCCATCCTCTATTCTGAAGATCCAGGGTCGGCGCGTATGGGGGGAGAGCTCGGTTTCATGGGAAGAGCACAACTTGTACCGGAGTACGCAGATGTTGCATTTAACCTGAATGACCCGAAAAAAGTTTCTAAGATTGTAGAAACAGAATTTGGTTATCATATTATCCAATTGATAGAGAAAAGGGGAGATCGCATTAATACACGGCATATATTGTTGAAGCCGAAAGTTTCTGAAAAAGAGTTGAATAATTCTATCGTGCGTTTGGATAGTTTGAGAAATGACATTACTTCCGGAAAGTTTAAGTTTGAAGAAGCTGCTCAGTTTTTGTCACAAGACAAAAATACACGCAATAATCAAGGGTTAATGGTAAATTCTGAAAATGGGACTACAAAATTTCAGATGAGCGAATTACCTCAGGAAATTGCAAAAGTCGTAAACACGATGAATGCCGGAGATATATCTCAGCCGTTTATTATGATGGATCAGAAAAAGGGAAAAGAGGTTGCCGTTTTAGTAAAATTGAGGTCTCGGGTAGAAGGACATAAAGCCAATATGTCTGATGATTATCAGGCTTTGAAAGCAATTGTCGAACAAAATAGGAGAGAAGATCTGATCGAAAATTGGATTCGGAAAAAACAGAAAGAAACGTATATTCGTATTAAAGACGGCTGGCGGAATTGCGACTTTAAGTATGATGGCTGGATTAAGAAATAAAAATTAGAATAATAAGCCGATTGATGTTTGATAGTAAAAGATATTCAGGAGTAAGCAGGCATAAAATACTGATAGGTGTTTTATGCCTGTTAACTCTTTGTGTTTGGGCGAGACATACACTGGACAATCCGCCTATTGTTGTTAAAAAAACACCGATAAAAACAGCCGTAGATGATCCTCAGAAAGTCTATTTGGAATATGCCAATGAACTACAATTCGATAAGGATATTCATCCCGATTTTCAGATACTGAGAGGAGATGTCCGTTTTCGTCGGGGAGGTATGTACATGTTTTGTGATAGTGCTTATTTCTATGAAAAGACGAATTCTTTGGATGCTTTTGGAAATGTACGTATGGAACAAGGTGATACCTTGTTTGTATATAGCGATGTGATGTTTTATGACGGTATTGTGCAAGTTGCCCGTTTACGCTATAATGTTCGTATGGAGAATCGGGATGTCGTATTGTTTACCGATAGCCTTAACTACGATATGCAGCCTAATATCGGTTATTATTTCGATGGCGGTAAGATTGTCGATACCGAGAATGAACTCAGCTCTATTTATGGACAATATAGTCCGGATACCAAGCAGGCGGTTTTTAATTTTGATGTGCAACTGGTTAATGAGGAATATACGCTCTATTCCGATACGCTGGAGTACAATACGAATACGAAAATTGCCGATATTATCGGACCTTCCGTAATGGTTTCGGATAGCAACGTTATATATTCTAAATTGGGATGGTATGATACGCACAATAATACATCGATGCTTTTCGACCGTTCTATTATCGTAAGCAAAAGCCAGCAGCTTACAGGCGATACGATTTTTTATAATCGGGCAGAAGGATTCGGAGAGGTATTCGGGAATATGATTCTTAATGATACGACTCGTCGGGTAACGATGGAGGGAAATTACGGCTTTTATGATGAAATAAAAGAAGCTTCTATGGCGACAGACTCGGCAAGGGTTATTGATTATTCCCAGCCCGATACATTTTATTTACATGCCGATACGTTACGTTCCTCCGTGTTATTGGACTCGACGCGTTTGATACGTGCATATTACGGGACACGTTTTTTCAGAAATGATATACAAGGCGTTTGCGATTCTATGGTATACAAGACCAAAGATTCTGCCGTGTATATGTTTAAGAACCCGATTCTTTGGAATCTTGATTATCAAATATTCGGGGATACGATAAAGGTATATATGAATGACAGTACCGTAAGGTGGGCACATGTTCCGGCTTTTGCTTTTGCTACACAACAGAAAGATACGGCTTTTTTTGATCAGCTTTCAGGGAAAGATTTGAAAGCCTTTTTTAAAGAAGGAAGATTAGACAAGGTGGATGTTAGCGGAAATGTACGGACTATTTTTTATCCACAAGAAAGAGATTCTACATTTACGGGGTTGAATTATGCGGAAAGTAGTTTCCTTACAATGTATCTGAAGGATCAGAAGATGGATAAGTTGATTATGTATAACAAAGTGGATGGATCACTGACTCCGATACCTAAAATAACCCCGGCTCAACTTTATTTGCCAGATTTTCATTGGTATGAAGAGATCCGTCCGAGAGACCCTGCTGATATATTCAGGAAGATAATTCGTAAGAAGAGTGAAATCCCGAAAAAGAAACGTCGTTTCAGTAACGAAATATAACAGATAACAAGAAAAAGAGGTTGATATGAGTGATGTAATACAGTTATTGCCGGATTCTGTTGCCAACCAGATTGCTGCGGGAGAGGTGATACAGCGTCCTGCTTCTGTTGTAAAAGAGTTGGTTGAGAATGCCATCGATGCCGGTGCTACTTTGATACAGATTATAGTCAAAGATGCTGGTCGTACTCTTATTCAGGTGATAGATAACGGTAAAGGTATGTCCGAAACAGATGCCCGGCTTTCGTTCGAACGTCATGCAACCTCAAAGATTCGCCAAGCCGGAGATTTGTTTTCTTTGCATACAATGGGATTTCGGGGAGAAGCGTTGGCATCTATTGCTGCGATAGCTCAAGTTGAATTACGCACTCGTCGTATCGAAGATGAAGTGGGAACAGCGATTGCATTGGCCGCTTCGGTTGTAGAGTCTCAGGAGTGCGTCTCATGTCCTGTGGGATCGAATTTTGCTGTAAAGAATATTTTTTATAATGTACCTGCCCGGCGAAAGTTCTTGAAATCGAATCAAGTAGAGCTAAGCAATATTCTTTCCGAATTTGAACGTATCGCATTAATTAATCCCGAGATAGCATTCGAATTGGTTCATAATGACAATGAACTTTTTAATCTTCCGGCGTCTAATTTCCGTCAGCGTATCATTTCACTTTTCGGAAAGGGCATGAACCAGCAGCTTTTAACGGTAGAGGTCGAGACATCGTTGGTAAAAATATCGGGCTATATCGGTAAACCTGAAGCTTCTCGGAAACGGAATGCATTACAATATTTTTTTGTAAACGGGAGGTATATGAGACATCCCTATTTTCATAAAGCCGTGATGCAAAGCTATGAGCAGTTGATACCGGTAGGAGAGATGCCTAATTATTTTATCAATCTGACTGTTGATCCGGCTTCCATAGATGTAAATATTCATCCGACGAAGACGGAAATTAAATTTGAGAATGAGCAGCCGATTTGGCAGATATTATCAGCTGCCGTGAAAGAAGCTCTCGGGAAGTTCAGTGCTGTACCTTCTATCGATTTTGATATGGAGGGTGCACCTGAGATTCCGGTTTTTCATAAGGGGGATGAGGTAAGGCCTCCGCAAACGACTTTTACTCCCGGTTATAATCCGTTTAAGAGTTCTTCTCCAGCAGGGACTAAGCGTCCTGATTATGATTGGAGTAAACTCTATTCAGGATTTGAATCGGCAAAAGATATGCCTCGAAACTCGACGGAAGAAGAGCCTCGAATATTTTCTTCAAAAGTCAATCGGCCTGTTGTTCCGGATCTGTCTTCTGCAGAGACTGTTCCCTCTGAGACCATTGCATCGAAAATAAATGATTCTGTTGCTACAACAGTCGGAGGACAGTATCTTCAAGTGAAGGGACGTTATATTATTACTTCTGTTAAATCCGGAGTCGTGATGATCGACCAGTACCGTGCCCATATTCGTATATTGTATGATCGTTATATGTCGCATCTTCAATCCGGACAGGGTGTTTCTCAACGGGTATTGTTTCCGGAAATGATTCATTTGTCAGCTTCTCAGGGGGCTATTCTTTCTGGAATTAAAGAAGATTTGAATTCTTTAGGTTTCGACTTGTCTGATATGGGGGGAGGCACTTTTTCGATAAACGGAGTTCCTGGAGGAATAGAAGGGGTGGATGTCGTCGGATTATTAAATAAGATGATCGAGACCGCATCCGAAAAGGGAGGAGATGTAAAATCGGATATTCATGAAGCCATGGCCTTAACTTTAGCCGAATCTGCGGCAATTCCTTACGGACAGGTTTTGTCTTCTCTCGAAATGGAGCAGTTGGCCGATGATTTGTTCGCTTCTGCCATGCCGGGGTACACACCTGATGGGAGAGTAACATTGACGGTTTTTTCTGTCGATGAACTTCAGAAGCGTTTTAAGTAATTATCTATCGTATAGCTTGCAGGTTTCAAGTAATATTTTTAGAATTTCTTCCCGAAGAGATTTTGGAGCAAGGACTTCGACTGCCGGTGCGTATGATAATATTTCTTGTACCAAATCGAACGTTACTTTTAAGTTGTATTGAAATATAGAGTAGTTAATTCCTCGGGTTATTTCTTTTTGTGAGATGTGTAGAGGCAATTCCCTGAAATATTTTACTTGATTACCTTTTACCTTTAACATTACGGTTTCCGTAATGCCTTCTCCGTGAATAATACCGAAACAGTCTTTGAAATATTCTTCCGGTAAAAAATTTTGAGGAAGTTCAAATGTTTTATCGGTCATCTGCATTACTTGTATCCGGTCGAGAGCGTAAATACGGATCATTTTGTGAAACATAGAATATCCGATAATATACCATCTCTGTTTAAACAATTTTACAAAATAAGGCTCTATATCAAAAGTTTCCGGTTCATTCTTAGTAAAAGACTGATAAGTAACAGAAATTCTTTTTCCGTCCCGCATAGCTTCTATGATCGGAGTCAGATATTTTTGTCCTGAGGGGACATTTTCTAATAAAATGCGGTTCTGTAATTTATATTTCTCATTAATGAGATTATTAACGGTAAAAGTATTCAGCAACCAGTTTCGTAATGTTCCTTTTGAAAGTTGGTCGGCATCTTCTATGTAATATTCATGGGTACTTTTATTACACTCGATATTGATGTCGAACAAATCTTGTATAGCTTCTCGGTGATTATGAAATGTCCGGAGGGGAATCGGCTTTCCTTCCGAAAAGTCGGTTTGCAACCATTTGTCGTTAATCTCTTTAAAAGATAATTTCCCGTTTCTATATATTGTATCTACCAGCCAGATATAGCGGTTAAAAAGATTCTTGGCCATTGGTCGTCAGCTTATTTGTTTTTCTGTTTTTCATTATCATCGGCATGTTCTCAATAGCCCAGTTGACCAGACCTTCTATATGAGGAATTAAGCTGTAACCTCTTTCTGTCAGCTTGTATTCTACTCGGGGAGGAATTTCTGCATATATTTTTCTGGAAATTAATCCGTCTGTCTCGAGAGATCGAAGAGTTACCGTAAGCATACGTTGCGAAATATCCCCGATACTTTTTTGAATATCCGAGAAGCGCATGGTTTTATTTGCGTTCAAAGTTATCAATATTAAAGTGGCCCATTTGCTACTCAAGTGACTTAATATGTCTCGTATCGGGCAAACTCCGGTCGGATGAAAATTTTGCATTTTTTTATATTTTCTATTCGTTTGTTTTTCAATAATGGTTACATCAATGTAACTATCTAATTTATAAGTGCGTTCTTGTTTTCCTAATAGACATTGTTTATTTTTACAAAACAAAAATAATAAACTTACTAATAATAACTATTGTATTATTTATAAATGTTGAGATTATGAAGAAAAAAGTTGCAGTATTAGCGGTCGATCCGGTTAATGGGGCTGGATTGTTTCAGTATCTTGAATCTTTTTATGAAAAAGGAATTTCTTATAAAGTGTTTGCCGTATCCGATAATAAAAATATACGTACAAACTCCGGAATTACTTTACTGACCGATGATTTAATTGCTAATTTGAAAAGTCATGCTGATGAATTTGATGCATTGTTGTTTTCGTGTGGCGATGCCGTTCCTGTCTTTCAACAGAATGCAAACCGAGATTATAATATTGATTTATTATCTGTTGTTCGGGAATTTTCAGATAAGAATAAGTTAATGATAGGGCATTGTGCAGCAAGTTTGATATTTGAAATAGCCGGAATTACGGAAGGAAAGAGATTAGCTGTTCATCCATTAGCCAAACCGGCAATTCAGAAAGGTATAGCTACCAATGATGCCGTAACGATTGATGGAAATTTTTATACTGCGCAGGATGAACATGCAATACCGCAGCTTATACCGTGTCTTCTTGAAGTTTTACAATAGATTTTTTATGGCAAAGGGGAGTAGATAATAAATCTTTCTCCCCTTTGTCATTTATAATTATATTATCTGTTTGCTAAAAATAAAAAAGGACTGCCGCCGCCCGATTGCGATGATAGTCCGCCTTTAGTTGATTAATAATTTTTAGATTGCAGTTTCCTGCTTTTGAGTTAATACTCGGAGCTTTGCATTTAATTCTTGACATTTAGCTCCATTTTTGACCGCTTGATAGCGTTGAATTTGATATCGCAACATAGCGATTTCTTCATTTACAGATTTCATTGTTTTCATCTTTTTTTGTCTTTCCGGATTGAAAGACGATTTCTATTTCTAATTTCTACATTGCAAATGTACGAATAATATTCGATAAATATGTTTTATAACATAAAAAAGATGAGTTTATAACATTCTTTAGTGTAATTATTTGTTTATTATAGTCTATTCGTTAAGAGTGAAGCCCCAAGAGCCGAAGAATATTTTTAGTACAAAATTTCGAACGATTCTGCAACTTTACGATTAGAACTTGAAAAACAACCTCTTTTAAATATGTTTAAACATGAGAAGTTATAGCTCTAATCAGGAAATAAATTCGGCTCATCGGAGTGTAAAGTTAGATGAAATTTCCGATAGAATTCAGATGCTATAAGGTGTAAAGGTCTATTGCTATTTTTGATCTTTAGGTAGGAGCTTTATTATCCGACAAGGATTTCCTACAGTTATATAATTTGCAAGAATAGAGTGGGTAACTATACCGCCTGCCCCGATGACACTGTTTTTATATACTTTTTTATAAGTTATAATAGCGATTTCCCATTTAACTCTAAATCCAATAATAGACGTTTTGCTGCAAGTCCTCCTCCATACCCTGTGAGAGAATGATCGCTACCGATAACTCTATGACAAGGTGCGAAAATTGAAATGGCATTTGCTCCATTTGCATTTGCTACGGCACGTACTGCTTTCGGAACACCCAATAATTTAGCCAGTTCACCGTAAGAAATTGTCTTTCCGTAGGGTATTTCCATTAGTTTATACCATACATTTTTCTGAAATTCCGTACCGATAAAAAGCAAAGGTATATCGAATGTTGTCCGTTCCCGATTGAAATATTCGTCTAATTGTCTGACTGCCTTTTCGATAGTGTCGGAAGTTTTTTCTTCATAGCAGGCTTGTAAATTTTGGAGTATTCTTTTATCTACTGCAATCCGGTGCTTTTCTATTGTCCAGTCACAAAGACAAAGTTTATCTCCAAAAGAGCCGAGTATCAGATCTCCACAAGGGGAATGATATCGTTGTGTCCGAATAATATTAAATTTTTTTTTGTTTTCCATATTGTGGTAAGAAAAATTTGGTTATTGTGATGTTAAAAAAAAGGTTTATAATATGTGTTTTGTTTCTGTATCTGTGCTTTACTAAAATGATAGTAGTTTTTTGACGAATGAAAATAAATAGGAATAAAATTTAAGAAATGTCTAATTTCTTTATTGTATCGGAAAAGTTAAATGAGTTTTTATACAGTGCATAAAATTTCTTTTTTCGGAAAGAAAATTTTTATGCACTGTTTTATTTATCAGAGAGAAAAGCATGAAAGAATGATTTTATTCCCCTGAATAATCAAAATATTCAAACTCTGCATAGCCTTTCGATGAAGGGTTGCTTGAAACGGCATACAGACCAAGCATGATTCCGGTAAACCCCCCCGCAGTTTCAGAACTCAGATAACGAGTATTCATTCGTCCCAATTCATGGAAAGTCTTACCATTCGTCGCATATTCGAATGAATAGAAGTCCCTGTTTCCTTTCACCCGAATTTGTACGTCTCCTTTAGGAAGAACGATTTCTTTTTCTATATGAGAAAGTTCTCCTAAGCGATAACGAAGAATGAGAGCTTGTTTTTTGTCAGAAAGCTGTTTTACAAAAAGATCGTAATGAGAAGTTTCTGACATGTAAACAGTCAGGCCGGCTTCATCCCCGGAAGATGCTTTTTGCAGTTGCACCGATGTTGTTGCTGTGAAGTCTATGTGTTCTTGTCTTCGGCATACCAGAGTCGGGCTGTCTTTAAAATCATTCAAAGTGATAGGAGTGGGCTTTAAACGCAGTTTATTTGAGTCGAATGTATAATTTTCAGGATGAGGATTCCGTACATGTACCCATTCTAACCCGAGTTTCCCGTTCTTAAAGTTCGTGCGTACAGGCTTGGTTGCAAAAGGCTGTTGAGGCAATGTCGGGACGTCCATTCCTAAAGATACACTTCCGTCTCCGTTAATTACCGGCCATGCATTTTTATCCCAGCGGACAGGAGCGAGGAATGTTTCTCGACCGAGCAAATGGTGCATATCACTCTGTGGGCGAAAAGCCAAGAACACGGTCCACCAACTTTCGTCAGGTGCTTGTATTATATCTGCATGTCCGACTCCTTGAATAGGACTGCTTTGCATGTTTCTGTTGATATGAGTTAAAATAGGATTTGCCGGGTTCTGTTCGTAAGGTCCGTCAATGTAACGACTTCGTGCAATAGTTATTTTATGTCCGTATTCTGTTCCCCCCTCAGAAATTAGCAAATAGTACCAATTATCTTTTTTATAAATATGAGGTCCTTCAGGAAATCGACCTCCTGTACCTATCCATATGCGTTTACTTTCGGTCAATTGCTCCCCGGTTTTCGGATTTATTTGACACAAGGTAATATAGTTGTCAGGATTACTTACCAGATAGCATTTCCCGTCTTCGAAATAGAGTGAAGGATCGATCCCCCCTTGTTTGATTGGTATCGGGTCAGACCATTCTCCGGCAGGATCGGTTGTGTGTACGAGAAAATTGCCTTTATCGGTAACATTCGTAGTAATCATATAGAAAACACCTTCATGATAGCGAATCGTAGGTGCGAAAATACCACCCCAGACACTAGCTCCGTTCAAGTTTACTTGTTCCGGTCGTGTCAGACAATGACCTATTTGTTCCCAATTTATCAGGTCTTTACTATGAAATACCGGCACTCCGGGAAAATACTGAAAACTGCTGGTTACCAAATAAAAATCTTCACCTACACGGCATATACTCGGGTCGGGATGAAAACCCGGTATCACAGGATTTTTATAACCTTGTTGTGTTTGTGCCGGACAAGACAGACAGGCGATCAGTCCGGCGATTAATAAGAATTTTTTCATTATTATATTGTATTTATATTTATATAACTGTTTATGTGTTTATTAGCACTGACAGGCTTTTACAAAGTTAAATATAAATAAAAAACTGCGAAAATAAATTCGCAGTTTTTTATTTATATCTGTTTTTTGTAGAAAAAAGAGTTTGCCTTGCTCACCATTCGATGAATTTACCTCGCTGACGACGTTTTTCAAGTTCCTTTTCTAAATAAATCTGACGATCACGAGCGATATAACGGCGGGCAAAGATATTAGGAATAGCTACACCTAATGAAATACAAAGAATTATGAGAGCCGATGTCGTTCCATTGTAAAAAGCATTAGTCACTTCTCCGACGATACCGTTCATATTTATGAAAGCCAGTAAAGAACGATACATCAATACGCCTGGAATCATCGGGATAACAGACGGAATTGTCAACACATGATTAGGCACATGAAACCAGTGAACTGCTTTTACAGCAATAAGACTGACGACGAAACTGCCCATAAATGAGCCGATTATCGGACCTAATCCTAATTCGAAATTTACAAAATTACGTGTACATACGGCGATGATACCACCTATTGCTACGACCCATAGTAAACGACGCTGAATATTGAATATCATGGAGAACCCGACTGCCGCGATTGCGGCTGCAATCGCATATACGTAGTACGAATCATGAGGAACCATACTTAGTTCACTGAATTTATGATCTATCGTAATATCGTCCATCATTAATACACGCATTACAAAAGCTATTCCGAAAGTCATTGCCCCGACCATCATCGCAGTATTGGCCGCACGAGTAATTCCGGTAAGCAGATGATTATCTATCATATCATCCACAAAATTAATTAGCGGTACACCCGGTACGATGAACAAGGCGCATGCCAATAACGGATGGTAAGGCGTTTCAGATAATCCTGTATAAGATGATGCGTATGCCAGGCAGGTAGATATGAATGCAGCAATGGCGATACTCATATAAACGTTAATTCCAAAATCGATACAACGGGCACGAACTCTAAAGCCTATAAATGCGCATATCGATGCAAATAAGAAAGCTGTCCAGTCGCAACCGAATAGTTTGCAAAACCCCCCGCAAGCGAACCCTGCGCCCATGGCAACTATATAATGAGTATAGTTTCGGGGTTGCTCGGCTATTTTAGTGAGTTCTTCCTCATATTTATCCAATGAATAATCTTCTTCGATAGCTCGCCATGACAGTTTGCTGATTTGTGAGATCGTAGTCATATTGATACCATGTTTCTCACATTTTTGAAATTTTGAAAAAGAATGGCGTTCATCGCTTACATTCACCATTATCATGGTCCATCTGATATCGATATGCAGCTTATTTTCAGGGATTCCCATAAATGCGGCAACACGTTTCATATTTCGTTCGATTCGGTTTGTGTCGGCTGCACTTTCCATCAGCAGTTTACCGGTGCGTAGTAAAAGGTCGAGTTTTTTTCGTAATAATAGGATTTCTTGTTCTGTCAAAATATTATTTTCCATCTCTTGTTAATTCAATAATTACAACGGCATATTCCCATGCTTTTTAGGAGGATTAGAAACGTTC
>NZ_CEVCIF010000006.1:0-100446 GCF_982245605.1 Coprobacter fastidiosus
CTCGCCGCGATTGGCTACCAATATCTTCTTTATCATTGTTTTTTGTTAATTATGTTTATGTCTGAGTAAGGATTAAAACCTACGTTTTTTTTATTGACCGGAATTTCTAATTTCCCTGTTATATAGTATTGTAGTGTAATTCAACCTTAACTCAGGCTTTTTAATAATTGGGATAATTATTAAATTAATTAGTTATATCGATAAATCTTTAAAATTTTAAGAAGAAGTCGTTTTAAATCAATTCATTTCTTCTTTCCGAAACACTTTCTGTATCCGTTTATCCCTCCGGAAGAGTCATATTTCGGGGACAAATATAGATAATAAATATGTTTTATAGCATATTTTCTGATAAAATTAGTTTTCCTGGTTATAAAAATACAGAGGAGTATTATTCGTTAATACTCCTCTGATAGAATGTTACGTGGTAAAAAGCTTTATCCAAAACTAAAGAATCCTAAAGGTTGTTTATTACTGATGTACCACTCACCGTTGTCTTCACTACAATAAATCTTTTTTTCCCGTGCCAGCCATCCGATTGCCGCAAAAAAAGCAGCATCATCAAGCCCCAATGTCCGTTTCATACGATCGACCGTAATGGTGTAAGTACCTTCGAGCAAGCACCATATCCGTCCGGCATTCTGTGCAATAATGAGCGCTTTCATAACATGTTGGGTTTTAGTGAAAACTGTATTTAAAGATATGTAAAATCTAAACCAATAACAAGTATCGGTTCGGAAATGTTTTAAATTTTCACTTTTTTTTGCTTTAAAACCTCGTTTTATTACGCAGTGTGAGTATGGTATTTAAGGCACAGCTTGTTCTATTGCTTCCGGCGTGTATATCCCGTCACTCTCTTCTTCTATTTTTGTGCCGGCAAACAGCCAGTAAAGCATAAGAATGATAGCGATAAACACACCGATAATTTTCCATACGTTTTTTTTATTCATAATATAATTGTTATTTAACGGGTAAAAATATATTTATCAAGAGTTGATAGTTGTTTATTGAATTTATAACCATCTTGATTGAATTGTTGTATGTCTTCGGGACGGTTAATCCGACTTTTTACTATATACCGGGCAATGTTTCCCCGGTATTGTTTTGAATATATTTGTATGCTTTTATAAGAGTCGTTTCTGTGTTCCTTGAATTTGATATGAATGATTTTCAAGTGATTTGGAACTTTTGAAATATCTATCGATTTAAATATTTCTTCTGATGCCAGATTTATCAGAATACCGTCATCTGCTACTATATCGTCGATTAATGCCTTTGTTATTATAGGTTGCCAAAATTGGTATAGATCCTTTGTCCCTAAATCGGGAACTTTTAATGAGAACATTAATCTGTATGCTTTGATTGCGTCGAGAGGGCGGAGGATTCCGTATAAAGTCGATATAATGCGTAGATGTTGTTGTGCATATAAAAAATCTTTTTCTTTAAATGTCGATGCGTCGAGTTTTTGATAAATAGTACCGCTATATGCCAATACAGCTTGTTTTTGTATTGTTGTAGGTAAATCGAATTGTTGGAAATAATGAAAATCGTTTTCTGCTATTTTTTGACTTAAGTTCATTTGTCCTTCCAATTCTTTTGCAGAAAGTTTTTTTACACCGGATATGATACGTTCGGCCTCTGACAAGAATTGTGGAGTTGTTGCTGGAGGATATGTTCCGGAAACCGGAGACATATTCATCGTTCGTGTAGGAGATAATAACGTTATCATTCGTTCGGTCGATTCTTAATAGGTTTTGTTGATATAACAATCGACCGGACGAATAGTTGCAGAATATTTAATTTTTGTTTATCGATGCCAAATGTCCCATGATGCAAAAGCTTGCAGCAGTAACATTTCGAGTCCATTTTTAGTAACAGCACCTTGTTTAGATGCTTTTTCCATAAACAAAGTTTGATCGGGATTGTAAATCAAATCATAGACAAGATGCTTATTTGTTAATTGTTCATAAGGAATAGGAGGACAGGTCGCTGTATGTGGATACATTCCCAGAGGGGTAGTATTGATGATGACCGTATATTCAGACATAATTTCGGGAGTGAGATCTTCGTATGTAAGAACATCTTTTTTTGCTGTACGGGAAACTAACTGGGGGGTAATCCCTAAAGATAATAATCCGTACCATACTGCTTTAGAAGCTCCTCCAGTCCCTAATATCAAACCTTTTTTATGTTCAGAGTTTAATAAAGGCCGTATAGAATCGGTAAAACCTATAATATCTGAGTTGAACCCTTTGAGTTTAAGTTTTCCTTTTTCACGTATAAATTTGATGACATTTACAGCTCCGATCATACGGGCGGTTTCATCCATTTCGTTCATATATGGAATAACGGCTTCTTTATAGGGAAGAGTTACGTTCAGTCCCATTAATTCCGGATTTTCGACAATTACTTTTTTGATAAGTTCTATTTTGTCTATTTCAAAATTAATGTATTCGGCAGGTATGTTTTCTGCAATGAATTTTTCATTGAAAAATGTTTTTGAGAAAGAGTGTATTAACGGATATCCTAATAATCCGTAGAGCTGTTTTTGAGAGTTGGTTGTATTCATATTGTTTTTATTATCCTTTTCCTTTATATTTCGATACCTTTAGTATTTGTTCCCCGTCGATCGGATATTCCAATAATTCGTGAAGAGAGCAGTTGCATCTTTCCATATATTCAGATACTATGCGCCAACCTATCCAACGACCTATTCTGCCCGGAGAATTGGGTGAAATCGGTGATGTAAATGGAGCAGGTCCGAGATATTTATTCTTTAATAATAAGTCTGTCGAGAAAAGATGCCTTTGACGTATTATTTTATCCCATATTGCATGTTCGTTTTTTTTGCACCACGAAATATTGTTGTCTGAATAACCAAGTATTTCTCCTATATCTTTTTGTGGAAATAGTTGTTGTAGCGTATATAATATGAAACCTTCATAGACCATCTCGTCAAGAAGAGTTTTATTTTCATTTTCTTGCGGGTACTGAGTATATAATAGCACTTGCATGACCTCGACGGGAATGCGGCTTCGTTCTTTTGTCGGAAGTTGATAAGGATTATATATGTTTTGGTAACCCGGATATGATGCTCCAAGATAATGATCTAAAGAGATGGATATTATAGAATCGGTAGTAATAATCGATTGATTCAATCCGGACACGTGTGTTAACACTCTGGGAAGATAGGCCTGGGGAAATAGGAGGGAATATCGGGAAAAAGCATCCGATAATCCGGATTCTATATCATCGGTCGTTTTGAATTCAGACTCGGTATCTTTATACAACTTTTTTATTGCAGAGTTAGAAAAGAATTTGTTTAGACCGGTTTTGCTATATAAGGAATCTTGTGGATTGTTCTGTATCAAATTCAATATTTCATAACAATAAATGGAAAGAAAATCAGAATATTCTTTTATAAAACGGGCAGTGTCGCTCATGTTTCCCGATATGAATTTTTGCAGGTCTTGGTCGAATCGTTCCAGTGTGATGGATTTTGTTTCTGAAACAGAATCGTTTTCCCTGTTTTTACATCCCCATATACATCCGATAATACAAATAATAAGAAATTCTGATACTCTTTTTTTTATCATTTTGTTTCTCTCTTTTTCGAAAAGCAAAAATAGAATTTTTATTCAGATATAGAGGTCTTTTATATTGTAAATTGATACTTGAGATAAAAAATCATAAACCTTTAACCTCTTTTATATCCTTTTATTTTTATCTTTGTAACTGCAAGTTAAGTGATATATACAGATAGCTCAAATTTTTTTGACGGTTGTCTGTTTTATTCAGCAGATTACGATGATGAAATCTATATGTCGGTTTTGTTTATATATTTTTATTGTTCTTTTTCTATTCCCTTTTTCTGCATATACTCAGGCTTCGGGAAAGAAATTCGTTGTTGTGATTGATGCCGGACACGGAGGGAAAGATCCGGGAGCAATAGGACGAATAATCCGGGAAAAAAATATAAATTTGGGTATTGCTTTGAAATTAGGTGCACTTATTCGGGAAAATCATCCAGATGTAAAGGTTGTATATACTCGTGATCGTGATATTTTCGTAGAATTACAGCAACGAGCGAATATTGCAAATCGTGTTAAGGCCGATCTTTTTATTTCTATACACACCAATTCTGCCACAAATCGTTCCGCTTACGGGACAGAAACCTATACTTTAGGTTTGGCGAGAACAGAAGAAAACTTGAGGGTAGCTAAACGGGAAAATTCGGTAATTCTTCTGGAAGATGATTTTTCTAAACGTTATGAAGGCTTTGATCCGAACTCTACCGAATCTTATATTATGTTTGAGTTTTTGCAGGATAAACATCTTGAACAAAGCATTAATCTTGCTTCTTCTATACAAAGGCAGTTTAAGAATTCAGCGAAAAGAGTTGATCGGGGGGTGCGTCAAGCAGGATTTCTTGTATTGCGTAATACGGGTATGCCGAGTGTCCTTATAGAGGTAGGGTATATATCCAATAGAAATGAAGAGGCTTATCTTGCGTCGGAAAAGGGACAGTTGCAGATGGCAAAATCTATTTATAATGCCTTTTGTGACTATAAATCGGATTGTGACCGAAAACAAGGTGCTGTCGTAAGCAGAAATGGTGCAAAAGAAAAGACGGATTCGTCGCTTCAGAGTGAGAATAGAACAATTGTCGTGACAAAAACAAATTCGGAAAAGAGTTCGGCATCTTCCGGTAGCGAAATTGTATATAAAATACAGATCATGGTTTCACCTAAAAAGTACGGAGAAAAGAATTCCTGTTTTAAAGGTCTTTCTCCTGTGTCATATTATCGGGAAAACGGATTATATAAATATACTTATGGGGAAACAACCGATCGAAAAAAATTGTTACAAGAATTACCGAGAGTTCGGAAATTATTTAAAGACGCTTTTATTATTTCTTTTAAGGATGGTGTAAAAGTGAAATGAAAGACGAACGGAGATATTAAAATAAACTGCAGATCGAGGAGCAGAAACAATGAACTTGTTTGATGGATTATGTCGGGATGCAGTGTTTAGAGATTAAAATATGAAAAAGCTTTTTACAAAAGAGGTCAAAATTGCACTTGCCGTGTTGATAAGTGCTGCTATTTTGGTGGTAGGTATAGAGTATTTGAAGGGCATTAATTTGATGAAGCCTACCAATTATTATTACATAGAGTATAAAAATGTAACAGGATTAACCGTTTCCACCCCTGTTGTGATCGATGGTTTTAAAGTCGGTTTGGTGCGGGAGATTAATTATAATTATGATAAGCCGGGAACTGTAACCGTTGAAGTGAGTTTGGATAATCAATTGAAAGTTCCTTCGGGAAGCAAAGCTGTGTTAATGGTTGATTTCTTGGGTACGGCAACAATCGATTTGCGGTTGAATAAATACGTAAGTACTTATCATTCGGCAGGTGATGTGTTGATAGGAGAGAATGCTCCCGATATGTTGGGCAGTATTCAAAATAATGTACTCCCGCAATTAACAGCCATGCTCCCTAAAATAGATACTATTCTTACAGGAATACAGGCAATTGTGACCAATCCGGCTTTATCCGAATCAATAGATCATTTGAATCGTATTACTGCCGATTTAGAGGTTTCTTCTAAAAAACTTTCTCATATTATGGATAAGGATATGCCTCCTATTTTAGCGAATGTTACCGGTATAACAGAAAATGTAAATGAGTTTTCATCCCGGTTGAATGAATTGGATTTGAAAAAAACAGTAGTTTCGGTCGATTCTACATTATTGGGGTTGCAAAGTATTACGAATAAGTTGAATAATAACGATAATACATTAGGGTTGCTTCTCAATGACAAACAGTTATATGACGGTTTGTTGAACACGGTAGGAAGTGCAGATTCTTTATTGATAGACTTAAGATTGAATCCTAAAAGGTATGTTCACTTTTCATTATTCGGAAGGAAAAAATAAATTTTGTTATTTAGAATTGATATAAATAATCGGTTTTTGTAATAATTTTGAAATAAGAACTTGAAAGTATTTAGCAGCAAAGGAATTCTATTGGAATATTATTTTTCTTTGTCGTTTGTTTTGAGTTTGTATTTCTTCTTAATATGTTGATTTACAGTTTGATAATATGTTGAAATTGCAGTCTTTAATAGGGGAGAAATAAGGTGTCGATAACTAGCTGCAAGACAGGATATTATATTCTTTTCAAAAAAAACAAAGAAAAAGTCATTTGTTTTTCTCGAAAAGAATTTCAAATTTTGTAATCCTGTTTTTGATTTTGATAGAAAAATTTGATTGATAAAAATGAGTTCAAATCATGTCACTTTGTGGGACCGCTGTTTGGACATTATTAAGGACAATCTTTCGGAGAGCGCTTATGTTATGTGGTTTACTCCGGTCAGGGCTTTAAGCTTTGACAATAATGTCTTGACACTTGGTGTTCCTTCTTATTTCTTTTACGAATATCTGGAAGAGCATTATATAGATCTTCTGCAACGAGTGTTGTATCGCGTTTTTGGAAACGGGGTGCAATTGAAGTATCAGGTTGGTGTCGTAGAGAATCCCAAAACGGATGTCGTTGTTGCCGGAGCTAATAAATCTGTTAATGCAGTGCCGCAGGTAAGCGCTCCTGCAACTCATGTTCCTGATCCGTTTAAACAGCAGGTGTATGAAGAATTGGACTCGCAATTGAATCCGGTTTATAATTTTGAAAATTATTATTCAGGAGTAAGTAATAAACTTGCTCGTACAGCAGGTGAGTCTATTGCTGAAAAACCCGGTAAGACAGCCTTTAACCCTTTGTTTTTGTACGGAGAATCGGGCGTTGGAAAAACACATTTGGTGCAGGCTATCGGTATACGTATAAAGGAAAAAGATCCTTCGGCACGTGTTTTGTATTTGTCATCTCATCTTTTTCAGGTACAATATACAAATGCTGTCAGAAGCAATACAGTCAATGATTTTATCAATTTCTATCAAAGTATAGATGTCTTGTTGATTGATGATATTCAGGATTTGGCGGGAAAAACCGGAACACAGAATACCTTTTTCCATATTTTCAATCATTTACATCAGAATAATAAGCAGCTGGTACTTACTTCAGATCGTCCTCCCGTTTCTTTGGAGGGCATGGTTCCCCGTTTGTTGACTCGTTTTAAGTGGGGGCTTACAGCAGAAGTAGAAAGGCCTGATTATGAGTTGCGTAGAAATATTCTTTTAAATAAAATACATCAAGACGGTCTACCTATTTCGGAAGAAGTAGTTGATTATATTGCTCGTAATGTTGCCGATAATGTTCGCGATCTGGAAGGGATTATTGTTTCGTTGATGGCTCGTTCTACGATATTTAATCGTGAAATAACGATCGATTTGGCAGAACGTGTCCTTTCGACCAGCGTTCATGTAGAGAAGAAACAGGTTACAATAGAACTCATTCAAGAAAAAGTTTGCGGATTTTATGATATGGATCCTAAACTTCTTCAGGCAAAGACTCGTAAAAGAGAAATTGTTCAGGCACGTCAAATATCTATGTATCTGTCAAAAAAATATACCGATTACTCGTTGTCCCGTATCGGAGATATATTGGGGAGAAAGGATCATGCCACTGTTTTGCACGCATGTAAAACGATCAGTGAACAATTAGAAATTGATAAAGCTTTAAGAGCTAATGTTCTTGAAATAGAAGAATCTTTAAAAAAATAGACTTCGGTTACTCCTGTTCCGGAACAATGTTAAAACTGTCCGGTTTTAGTTCATGTTGTAATGAAATATACGGTTGATGATATAGATATTTATATAATGACTCATAATAGAGCGGATTATCTGATGCTCTCTATAGAGAGTCTGTTAAATCAATCGGCAGGAGTTAGCAAAATTACTGTGCTTGATAATGAAAGTACAGATAATACGTTATCGGCAGTAGAACGCTTTTCTTCTCGTGGAGTAAGATACATCAGGACAAAAGGATTTCTCGGAAATTTCAAAAAGGCACAAGAAATTGCATCCGGAAAATATGTGATGTTATTTCATGATGACGATATTTTGCATCCTTTATATTTAGAACTGGCTTTGCAAGTCTTGAATGAAAAAGATGATATATCTCTTATTACAACACGTTATACAGAATTTTTTGATGATGATTTTCCCGGAATGCCGGAATCGATAGTTCCTGATTATTATTATTTTGAAAAACAAAAAGACTTTGCTTCGCATATGTATTTTTTAGAACGTATTGCGTATGCGACAGCATTATATCGGACTGTCGATTTTAAGAAAACTGCTATTGAGTATGAGAAGTTCAACAAATTCAATGATTGGCCTTTCTTGGTAAAAATGTCCGGTTACGGGAATACGGTACTTTTTGATGACCCTTCATTATTTTATATTCGCAGACATAAAGGACAAGACACTTGGACTTCTACTAACACGCCATCAGTGCAACAGATTATAAATTGGGATAAATTCTTTTATAATAAAGTTGGGGCATGGAATGTATTCTCTAAAGTCCATTATATATTTGTATGTTGGTTCACCCATTTCCTATTTGGAAAGTATGATTCTTTTTTATCTCCCCAAGACCGGGAGCGATACAGTAAAGAAGAGCTTTTGAAATTGGCAAGGAAAAGAGGAATAAATACATGGGGTTCTTGTATATATTGCAAATATCGTTGTAAGAATAAGACGCAGTGTAAGCGACAAGATTTTATTCATCAGTTAATTTTAAAAGGAAAGACGAAATTAGGAGCTTGATTAGGTTCTTTATCTATCTTTTGATTTGTTTTTATAAAGAAAAAAGTTTAGTTTTTTCTTTTAATAATGCAGATTCTTCATAGAGATAGCGAGTTATACTTTCGTTACTCCAATGATTTTTATCAGACATAATGTACATGTATGTTGAAGTAACATTTGGGGGGTGCTCTAAAAGCTTATCTAAATTTTATTCGGGTAGAATTTGAGAGACACAAAAAAAAAATCAGTTCCCCTTTTTAGAGAGGAACTGTATCGGTACCGCCAACAACGTTATAGTACGGAAAAAAGTAAAAAATAACCTGGTAATATTTTTTATTGGAAAATCCGAACAGGCTTTTTATACTTGCAAATATATATTTAAAATCTGAAACCTTGTTCCTTGATTATCTTCAAGAACACCTCTGAAAAATATTCATTATCTTCCTTTTTATAACGTACGTCAGTAAATACCTGAGCTAAAGTTTTTTTGTTATTTTCTTTGATGAATTTCAAGTTTGCGGCAAGACTTTCTTTATCTCGGTATAAACGATCTATATCTTCACGAGTATAATCTTTATATTTTTCTTGATGTATAATTGCTTCTAAAGGAAGGCGTTCTACCTGTTCTGGGATTTCGGATGGATAACCGACAGTAATTGTTGTTACCGGAATTACATACTTGGGCAACTGTAACGTTTCTATAATTTGCGGTGCATTGTATGTTGTCGTTCCGAGATAACATATTCCTAATCCGGCGAGTTCTGCGACTGTGCAAAATTGTTGGGCAAAGATGAGGGCATCGATTGCCGCTGTAAAAAATGATTGGAAGTTGTCGTAACCTTGTTGAGCATCTCGCCAATCACACCATTTGATGAAACGGTTAAAATCAGCACAAAACGTAAGAACTACGGGGGCAGATGTGACAGTCGGCTGATTGAAGTGAGCCGGGGCTAATTTTTCTTTCATTTCTTTGTCTCGAGTAATAATTACGCTATATAATTGCATATTACCTGTGGTTGAGACCCGACATGCTGTCTCTATAAGCTCGTTCAATAACTTTTCGGGAATATCTTCTCCGGTATATTTACGGATAGTACGTCTTTGTTTTAATTCTTCAAATAACATAGGCAGTCTTTTTTTACAAAAATACAAAATAAAATCAGGAGAATATTCTTTTCTTGTTAGTAGCTTGACATTTTGCACAAATATTTTTATTACTTATTCCTTTTTTTGTAAGAATTTGTCTGGAGTTGGTAGAAATACTCGTATTAATAAAATAAAAATAGGATAATTTGTCGGATAAGCCTGTATTTGTATCGTGTTTTTTATCTTTTTGAGATTCAATTTCTATTTTGGAAAACTTTTGTTGATTCTTGAATTTTTAATAACCTGATTATTAGTTTATTATTTTATTAAAATGGAAAACTTTGATATTGTTGATAAATAATTAGTTTTTTATTTGTGTAAACAAAATGTTTTCTATAAACTTGTAATCTCAAATTTTTCTACAAAAATCAATACTGGAAATTTATTCTAAAAACACAAAACCTACTTAAACTAAAGAAACAGTGGAACCTAAAAACTACACTTATGATGAAGCATTCGAAGCTTCATTAAAGTATTTTAAGGGTGATGAGCTTGCAGCCCGAGTATGGGTGAACAAATATGCCCTTAAAGATTCTTATGGAAATATTTATGAGAAGAATCCGGATGAAATGCATTTTCGTTTGGCAAGTGAAATTGCGAGAATCGAAAAAAAATATCCTAATCCTCTTACAGAAGAGCAGTTGATGGGCCTTTTTAGAGATTTTCGTTATATTGTTCCTCAAGGAAGTCCGATGAGTGGTATCGGAAATAACTTTCAAATAGGATCTTTGTCTAATTGTTTTGTTATCGGTATGGACGGTTCGGCCGATTCATACGGCGGTATTATAAAAATAGATGAGGAGCAAGTACAGTTGATGAAGAGGCGGGGTGGAGTAGGACACGATCTGTCTCATATTCGCCCTAAAGGTTCGCCTGTAAAAAATTCAGCTTTGACCTCTACCGGTTTAGTTCCGTTTATGGAACGTTATTCCAACTCTACCCGTGAAGTCGCTCAAGACGGACGTCGTGGAGCTTTAATGTTGAGTGTTTCTATTAAACACCCTGATTCGGAGGCTTTTATCGATGCAAAGATGACAGAAGGTAAGGTAACAGGGGCAAATGTCTCTGTAAAAATCAGCGATGATTTTATGAAAGCTGCTATTGCCGGAGAGCCTTTTGTTCAGCAATATCCGATTGAAGGAGAAAATCCCAAAGTTACAAAAGAAGTCGATGCTCAGGCTATTTGGAAAAAGATAGTACATAATGCGTGGAAGTCGGCAGAACCGGGAGTCCTCTTTTGGGATACTATTACTCGGGAATCTGTACCCGATTGCTATGCTGATCTGGGATTCAAAACAGTTTCTACCAATCCTTGCGGAGAGATACCTTTGTGCCCTTATGACAGTTGTCGTTTATTAGCCGTCAATCTATATTCATACGTTGTAAATCCGTTTACAGATAAAGCATATTTCGATTTTGACCTGTTCAAACAACATATTATGCTGGCTCAGCGTATTATGGATGATATTATCGATCTTGAAATGGAAAAAATCGATAAAATATTGGATAAGGTTAAGTCTGATCCCGAGTCGGATGAAGTGAAGCAGACAGAATTACATCTTTGGGAAAAGATACGGTCAAAGACTTTGAAAGGACGTCGTACCGGAGTCGGAACGACAGCCGAAGGAGATATGCTGGCTGCTCTCGGATTGCAGTATGGGACAGAAAAAGCGACGGAATTTTCGGAACAAGTCCATAAGACATTGGCTTTGGCGGCATATCGCTCTTCTGTGCAGATGGCGAAAGAAAGAGGAGCTTTTGAAATATTCGATGCGAAGAGAGAAGAGAAGAACCCGTTTATTCTGCGTTTAAAGGATGCCGATCCTGAGCTTTACTCTGATATGGTGAAGTACGGACGTAGAAATATTGCTTGTTTGACGATTGCTCCGACAGGTACGACGAGCCTTATGACGCAGACTACCTCCGGTATTGAGCCGGTGTTTATGCCTGTGTATCGTCGCCGTCGGAAAGTAAATCCGAATGACCCTGAAGTTCGTATCGATTTTGTCGATGAATCAGGAGATGCGTATGAAGAGTATGTCGTATTCCATCATAAGTTTATAACATGGATGCAGACCAATGGTTATGAAGTGCGATCGAATTATACACAGGAAGAAATAGACGAATTAGTATCCAAATCACCTTATTATAAGGCTACATCGAATGATGTCGATTGGTTGCAGAAAGTGAGAATGCAAGGTCGTGTTCAAAAATGGGTAGATCATTCGATCAGTGTAACGATCAATCTACCGTCAGATGTAACAGAGGAATTGGTGGGACAGTTGTATGTTGAAGCTTGGAAGAGCGGCTGTAAAGGTTGTACCGTTTATAGAGATGGTTCTCGGGCAGGAGTGCTTCTCGCAACCAAAAAGGAGGAGAAAAAAGCACCGGTACACCTTGATCCTAAACGTCCTATAGAGTTGGATGCCGATGTAGTCCGTTTTCAGAATAATAAAGATAAATGGATTGCTTTTATTGGTTTGAAAGACGGGAATCCTTATGAAATTTTTACAGGTTTGGCGGATGATGAAGAGGGAATCTTGCTTCCGAAAAATATTACGAAAGGAAAGATAATTAAAGCTATCGATGAAGAAGGCAATAAACGTTATGATTTCCAATATCGAAATAAGAGAGGATATAAAACGACCATTGAAGGTTTATCCGATAAGTTTAATCCTGAATATTGGAATTATGCCAAATTGATTTCGGGAGTCTTGCGTTACGGTATGCCTATAGATCAGGTTTTGAAGCTCGTTTCTACTCTTGAATTGGACAGTCAGTCTATCAATACGTGGAAAAACGGGGTAGAAAGAGCTTTGAAAAAATATCTGCCGAACGGAACAAAAGCCAGCGGACAAACGTGTCCGAATTGTGGTCAGGAAACTCTCATTTATCAGGAGGGCTGTTTAATTTGTACTTCGTGCGGTACATCTAAATGCGGATAAATAGGTCGATTATTGTATAAAAAGATATTCTATAGATAAAAAAGACGAACACATGTTCGTCTTTTTTTGTTTGAACTTATAAGCCTGTTTTTAAATCTTTTGAAAATTGTACTATTTCATTTCGGATAAAAATTTAAACAGGCATTTAACTATATTTGAAAGAAAGAATTTTATTTTTGGGCTGAGATATAATTATCGGTTTTGAATAAATTCGTAACTTCATAACGAGCTAATGATTAAAATGAATAGCTATGAAAATAGTATTTAAAATAGAATATCGTACCCGTTGGGGACAAGAACTTTATGTGACAGGCAGTCATTCTTCTCTTGGTAATTTTGAGGAGGAGAAAGCTGTACCGATGCGGTATGAAGGAGATGGGATATGGTCTTTAACACTGAATTTGCAAGGCGCATCTTCCGGATTTAATTATCATTATTTAGTGAAAGAATATGGGCAGTCTTATGACAAAGAATGGGGCGAGCCTCGTACTTTTATACCATCAGAATTAAATCATACTTATTATTTATATGATGTTTGGCAGAATATGCCTGCCGACAGTTCGTTTTATTCTTCTGCGTTTAATAAAGTAATTTTGGCACGTCATCGGACAGGTTCAGATGTTTTGCCTTCTTATTCAACTGCCGTGACGTTACAGATATATGCACCCTCTATTCGTCCGGATGAAGTTGTGGCTTTGACCGGGACAATGATGTCTGAGGCATGGAGTATTAAGGATGCTATTATTATGGATGATACACGTTTCCCTTTGTGGGAGGCTGTATTGGATGCATCATCTTTGAAACATCCCGTAGAATATAAATTCTTGGTCATGAAGAAAGATTCCCGTAATGTCGTTGCATGGGAATCTGGGAATAACAGAGTTTTGGAGATTCCTCATTTGGGACCGGGTGAGAACATCGTTTTTTCCGGCTTTAAATGGAATCTTCCTTTACCGGATTGGAGAGGGGCAGGAGTCGCAATTCCGGTCTTCTCATTGCGTTCAGAAGAAAGTTGGGGAATAGGAGAATTCCTTGATTTGAAGAAGATGGTCGATTGGGCTGTACAGACAGGTCAGCGGTTTATTCAGGTTCTGCCGGTTAATGATACTACAATGACTCATACTTGGCTTGACTCGTATCCCTACAGGGCGAATTCTATTTTTGCTCTTCATCCGGCATATTTACGAGTAACGGCAATAGATCGGTTGAAAGACAATGATTCTATGGTTGCATATGAAAAACTTGCGGCAGAGTTGAATGTTTTACCGGAGATCGATTATGAGCGAGTAACTCTTATGAAATGGGAGTATTTAAAAGCCGTATTTTTGCAGTCAGGGAAAAAGACATTGAATTCATCTGGTTTTAAAGAGTTCTTTAAGGCTAACAGAGAATGGCTTGAGCCTTATGCTGCTTATTGCTGTTTGCGTGATATTTATGAAACTCCGGACTTTAGGAAATGGAAGATGTATTCGGTTTTCAACCCGGATGATATAGCCGAATTCTGTGCATGTGGGAATATTTATTATGATAAAGTCAGTTTTTATTATTTTGTTCAGTATCATCTACATATACAGCTTCTTGAAGTCAGGGATTATGCGCATGCAAAAGGCATAGTGCTTAAAGGCGATATTCCTATCGGGGTAAGTCGGGATAGTGTGGATGCGTGGTCTCATCCCGAATTGTTTTACATGGATTCGCAGGCTGGAGCTCCACCTGATGATTTCTCTGTAGAAGGCCAAAATTGGGGATTCCCGACATATAATTGGGATGAGATGGCTAAAGACGGTTATACTTGGTGGAAAGCCCGTTTTCGTAAAATGGCAGAATATTTCGATGCGTACCGCATAGATCATATATTGGGTTTTTTCAGAATCTGGGAAATTCCCGAAAGTGCCATACAAGGAGTATTGGGGCATTTTAATCCGGCTATTCCTTTTTCGATAGAAGAATTACAGTCTTATGGATTTTATTTTGATGAACACCGACATGCACATCCGTATATTCGAGAATATATGTTACAAAGTCTGTTCGGCGAATATGCCGGAGAGGTAATACATGATTATCTGCTTGAATGCGGATATGGAATATATGCATTGAGTCTCGATTTCAATACGCAAAGGAAAATTGAAAACCATTTTTGTGGTAGAAGTGATGAGAAGAGTTTAAAAATAAAATCCGGACTTTTTGCATTAACAGATGAAATTTTGTTCGTAGAAGATCCTTACCAGAAAAGGAAGTACCATCCTTGTATCTCTGCCCGGCAAACATATAGTTATAAATCTTTGACTGATTATGAAAGATGGTGTTATGATCGGCTGTATGTTGACTTTTTTTACCATAGACAAGATGCTTTTTGGAAAAATGAAGCAATGAAGAAACTACCACCGTTGATATCTTCAACCGGGATGCTGGTGTGTGGTGAGGATCTGGGGATGATACCGCAATCTGTACCGGAAGTAATGAATGCGTTGCAGATTCTGTCACTCGAGATACAAAGAATGCCGAAAGATCCGGATAAAGAGTTTGGAGATGTTGCTAATTATCCGTACTTGTCGGTATGCACTACTTCTACGCATGATATGTCCGGAATCAGAGCATGGTGGGAGGAAGACAGAAGTAAGACCCAACGGTATTATAATTGTATTTTACAAGAACAAGGAGAAGCTCCTTATTACTGTGAACCGTGGATATGTGAAAAGATTCTTGCTATGCATATGCATTCGCCTTCTATGTTGGCTATCATTCCATTACAAGACTGGTTTTCGATTGATGGAAATATACGCCGTAATAATCCTGTGGAAGAGAGGATAAATGTTCCGGCTAATCCTCGCAATTATTGGCGTTATCGTATGCATATTACGATAGAAGATTTGTTAAAAAACTCCGATTTCAATGAACGGGTATTCGAGCTGGTGAGATCCGGTGGGAGAGAATGATTTACAAAAGTAATCGGGTGGAATCAAATCCCACCCGATTACTTTGTTAAAGAGCAGTTTTATTCTTCTGTATATCTCACAATTGTTTGTTCACGATCAGGACCTACCGAAACGATTTTGATCGGAACTTGCAGCTCCTCTTCTAAGAATGAGATATAAGCATTAAATTCTTCCGGAAATTCGTCTTCACTTTGCATTTTGGTCATATCGCATTTCCATCCTGGGAGCTCTACATATACCGGTTCGATAGAATCATCGATTTCAAAAGGAAACTCTTCTGTCTCTTTACCATCAATTTTATAAGCAACACAAGCTTTTATCGTTTCGAATGTGTCGAGCACATCGCTTTTCATCATGATGAGGTGTGTAACGCCGTCTATCATAATGGCATATTTCAAGGCGACGAGATCTATCCATCCGCAACGACGCTTACGTCCGGTTACAGCTCCGAACTCGTGCCCGATACTACACATCTTTTCGCCTGTTTCATCGAATAACTCTGTGGGGAAAGGACCGCTCCCTACTCGAGTGCAATATGCCTTGAAAATACCGTAAACATTCCCGATTTTGTTAGGTGCTATACCGAGTCCCGTACAAGCACCGGCACAAATGGTATTTGAAGAAGTCACAAAAGGATATGAACCGAAATCGACATCTAACAGAGTCCCTTGTGCTCCTTCTGCAAGAACCGATTTACCCTCTTTTAAAAATCCGTTTACGACGTGTTCGCTGTCGATGAGATTAAATTTTTTCAAATATTCCAGAGCCTCGAACCATTGTTTTTCGAGTTCTGTAACATCATATTGATAATTAAGTGATTTTAAAATAGATTCATGTCGGGCTTTGGCTTTGGCATACTTCTCCTCGAAGTTGTGTAACAAATCACCTACTCGCAATCCGTTGCGGCTTACTTTATCGGTATAGGTAGGGCCGATGCCTTTACCTGTCGTTCCGATTTTAGAGTCGCCTTTAGCAGCTTCGTATGCTGCGTCTAATATACGATGAGTCGGGAGTATAAGATGTGCTTTCTTCGAAATGTATAATCTTTGTGTCAGGTCATGTCCGCTGGCTGCCAGAGCTTCGGCCTCTTGTTTGAAAAGAACAGGATCGAGAACAACTCCGTTACCGATTACATTTACTTTTCCGCCTTGAAAAATACCTGAAGGAATAGAGCGGAGTACATATTTTTGACCGTCGAACTCCAAAGTGTGTCCTGCATTTGGGCCTCCTTGGAAACGGGTGATAACGTCATACTTAGGGGTTAGCACATCGACTACTTTTCCTTTACCTTCGTCGCCCCATTGTAAACCTAATAGCACATCTACTTTCATACGTATATTCCTAATTTTATATAAACTTTCTTGTTCTTGAAAAAATAAGGGCTATTTACGAGATGCTTTTTTTCGTTCTGCCTGATTGCAACGGTTACATAGGCCATATACATACAAGGCATAATATGAAGTTGTAAATTTCCCGAATTTTTTGTTTGCCAATACATTTAATAGCTCTTGATCTTTCACTTCCTGTACTTTCCCGCATTTTGTACAGATCAGGTGATGATGGCTGACCATATTATACGATTTTTCGTACTGGGCGGGATTGTAACCGAATTGATGTTTCCTTATCAGACCGGCATCGACAAGCAGGTCTACGGTATTGTAAATGGTTGCCCGGCTTACCCGATATTCGCTTTGAGACATAATGTCATAAAGCGAATCAACATCGAAGTGTTCGTTCGTCGAATATATCTTATCCAATATGGCATAGCGCTCAGGAGTTTTGCGATGACCTTTCGCTTCTAAATATTGAGTAAGTTTTTGTCTTACGATTTCTTTCGTTTTATCTTCCGGCATGGTGTCATTTGTAGGAAACAGGACAAAGATAATTAATTTTTATAACAAGAACAATGAAACATTAGTTCATTTATCTTGCGTCGGAAAAAGAGTGTCTTTGCAAAATTCATATTCCAGTAAGATCTCTTCTGCAAATCTTTTTTGTCTGTCATTTCCTGTTTCGGATATATGGCGAAATATGTCGGCTGTATGTTTTGCTGTTTGAAGGTCTCTGTGCATCAGCCGTTTTATGCAATTGAGTGCCGCTATTCGTATTGAGGAGATTTCCCGGTCGTCTTGGTTTAAGACTGAGGATATGAGATTTTCTTCTACTGTTTTGTCCGGATACCTGTTTTGCATCATTAGCCGGTTAAATAATTGGTATCCTGTATAGCGAAGAATATCTTTGTCCGATGTGACCCATTCGCTTGCTTTTTGTATTGCAAACGGGAGTTTGATAAATAAATTCATGCAACAGATGTCTGCAATTTCAGGATAGGGAATCTCCTCAGCCCATTGTTGGGCTTTGTCCGGATTCATTTCATTTGCCGGGTATAGCCATGTAGCTAACATTTTCGATTCTCTTATTTGTTCTTTCCAAAGATATTGGGCTAATTCTGCATTGGGGGTATATGATTCTGCGATATTGCGTATCAATGGAAGGGTGAGACCGAAATTAATCCGGTAGCCCATCCCTTTTTCTCGCATACTTGTAGAAACGATTCCGTTCATTGCCATTCTGAATCGTTTTTTTATTTCCCGTAAAGTTTCCTCCATAAAAGTTAAGATATAAAATAGCTTGTTTCAAAGGTACGTAGAATTTTTATTTTTACTCAATATAAAATATAAAAAACGGATAATCTCATAATTGAAATTATCCGTTTTCCATATTATTGTTTATGAGTTTCTAATCGTTATAAGTAGGTAAGGGAGAATAGTCTTTTGAGTACCGTAACATTTGTTCAGAATATCCTTCATCGTATGAGATTTTTACGTCTGTGATATTTCCGTTACTATCTTTTACGGGGGTATATACAGGATTAATGAATCCCTTATACGGAGCAATGTTCAATTTCTCGTAACGGGCTAATACTTCTTTATGAAGATCGGGGTCTACTTTTACGGCATAAGTTTCCACAAGATTCTTTCCGGCTTCATAATCTCCCGTAGATTTGATGCGTTGTATTTCTGCCAGCAATTCGCCCAATAATGTCCTCATTTTGTCGTAATCGTTTATAACGACAAATGTCTTTCCGTTTTTCTTTTTAAATTCTACAACTTTATCCTGAGCACCTTTTTCCAATACCCAAGCTGCGATCAATTGTCGATTACGCATGTGCGCTTCTTCGATGTTTTTACCGGGAGCGATACGGGTCAGTTGAGTCATAAGGCCGTTCATCATGTACTTATAGTATTCCGACTTATAAGCATCTGCTGTTGGCAGGAGTCCGAGAGATACTATTTTCGGATCGGCGATATAATAGAGGGCAAATAAGTCTGCTCGTGCTTCTTCGAGAGTAGAGGTATAGGCTTTTAATGCATCGGGATCTGTACCCGGGAGTAATTTCCCGGAAGCATGCCCGAGACACTCATGCAGGTCGGTATGCAAATTATCGGCTTGAAATCCGTATTTTTCTATCCAATTGCGTTCTGTATCGCTCCATACAAATTCTTCTGTAAAGCCATTTCCTTGTGCCGCTTTATCGTAAGCATCTGTAATATTTTCGATCGTTACAGATTTTGAACCGTGATCGTGACGTATCCAGTTGGAGTTCGGAAGATTGATTCCGATTGCAGTAGAAGGATAAGAGTCTCCTCCAAGAATAGCTGCGGTGATTACCTTTGCCGATACACCTTTCACGTTTTCTTTTTTAAACCGGTTATCTACCGGAGAGTTGCTTTCGAACCATTGAGCGTTGTTACTGATGATCTCGGTACGTCTCGAAGCTTCTTTATTTTTAAAGTTGACCAATGCTTCCCAGCTGGCTTTCATGCCAAGAGGATCTCCGTAGGTTTCGGTAAATCCGTTTACAAAATCAATGTCAGAGTTCAGATCTCCGACCCAAAGGATTGCGTATTCGTCAAATTCTTTTAAATCACCGCTTTTATTGTAAGAAATCAGTTTTTCGATTACTGCTTTTTGCTGGTCGTTTTCTGCAACGGCAGCAGCTTTTTCAAGCCAATAAACGACTTTTTCTAAAGCTTCGGAATAACGACCTCCGACTTTATAAACTTGTTCTTGTATTTTTCCGTTCCGTTTAACCAGACGGCTGTTCAATCCGTATGAAATAGGAGTGGGATCGGCAGGATTTTTCATGTTATTATAAAAAGCTTCGGCTTCGGCCTGAGTGACTCCGTCATAATAATTCCCTGCAGAAGTTGCGACAAGATCCTCTCCTTCGGTTTGATTTACCCGTTTTGTCATAATCTTGGGATTAAACATTACCGGAGTGATGTCGTTCAGTAAATCTTTAATGCTTCCTCCTTTTTTTAAAGGCAAAGACTGAGCCGGTATAGAGCTGACTGCTTGAACGAAGAAGTTTTGGCTGAATTCGGGTTTAAATTTATCCGTAGAATAGTGGTGGTGTATTCCATTGGCAAACCATACTTGTTTCAGATATTTTTCCAAAGCTTTAAAATCTTTACTGTTTCTGTCTCCCTTATATTGGGTATAAACAGCCTCGAGAGTCCGACGGATAGCCAGATTCCATTTCCCGTTTTGATCATATAGAATATCTCGTCCTTGCAATGCGGCTTGAGAAAGATAATAGACTAATTCTTTTTGTTTAGGTGTCAAGTCTTCAAATCCCGGAACTTTATAACGAAGTATTTCCAGATCTGCAAATTTTTCAACCGAATAGAAATTTTTTTCAGTTGCCGATATTTCGACAGATGTTGAAAATGTAGCTGCGGCTATCATCATACAAATAGTTTTTTTCATTGTCATTTTGTTTGATCTGTGTTTCAATGTATATGCAAATGTACAATCTTCAGGTTAAAGAAAAAAGTTTCATTAGTAAAACTCTAATGAATATAGTTTATAGAAGTAAAAGCCTGTCTTAAATTTTGCTTGGGGTTGATTTGGAATAAATTCATATGAATAATCATTTTCCCTATCGATAGGGAAAATGTACAGATACTGCCACCATCGTTATAGACTGGCGCTAAGATTTGTGTTTTTATGCAGAAGATTATTTCATTTTTATGAAATGGTTAAAGTTGCGTTGTTTCGGTAAGTTTTGGGTGAAAAACCGGTGTAACGTTTGAAAAACTTACCGAAAAAGGACGGATTCGGGAAATTCATTTGAAAAGCTATTTCTTGAACCGTTGCATTGGAATATTTCAAAAGAAAAATAGCTTCTGACATAATGACCTCGTCTATCCACCTTGAAGGTGTTTTCCCGCTTACTTCTTTGATTATAGTTGATAAATATTTAGAAGAAATACATAATTTCGATGCATAAAAATGAACCTTTCTTTCTTTTTTGCAGTATTGTGAGACCAATTGCATAAATCGTGCGAAATAATCTTGATTTCTACTTTGGTGAATGTTTGTGATTTCGAGAAACTCGGGATTATTGGCCAGACTGATTATGTCATATAAGAAGGTTTTTAAAGCTGCATGATAAGCTTTTCTGTTCCATTCCGAGCATGTAGCGGTTTTTATTCGTTCCTGTATATTATCCAACATTCGGATGAGTTCATCTCTTCTGTCTGTCGGAATGGTGATGACCGGGTTATTTGCTGTTTGGATGAATAAAGGAGATATTTTATTCCATTGCAAAAAATTCTTTCTTAAATAGTCGGATGCTAAGATCACCTCGCTTATGATACTCTCCTTTTTGCAATCTATTTTTATAATATTATTGGGCAAATATACGAACAATGTACCTGGAGTTACGGTGTATGATCTTAAGTCTGATATTATGTTTACTTCTCCGCTGATACAAAATAGTAAGGCATAAGCTTCAACTTGGAAAGGTGATTGTACATCTTCTGGTTTTATACTCTGTCGCATTATCATGCAACCGTCAAGCACGCTTTTCTCCTTGCAGGGGTATGATTTCGTCATATGCTCGAATGTGCATTTTTTTATTTGTACCATGTCCGTTGTTTTTTGATATATCATATTGAAATAACTTTATCAGTTTCTTTGCCTTTAGATAATCTTTTATGAGTTTTTCCGATAACTTAGAACCGCCCATATATTAAGTGTCACGGCAAAACTTAATAATGCTGTCAGTTGTGGTATTAATTCAGCTATTCCGCTTCCGCGCAGATAAACAGCTCTCATTACTTGAATGAAGTATTTTAAGGGATTAAATATGACTATTGTTTGTGCCCATTCAGGCATGCTTGCGACCGGAGTGAACAGTCCGCTTAACAGAATCAGAATAATCATAAAGAAGAACATGACGAACATCGCCTGTTGCATAGTACCTGAATAGTTTGAAATAATCAAGCCGAATCCGGAGATTAAAACAATGAAAATCAGTGAAAAAAAGTATAATGTGAACAGACTTCCGACAGGCGAGATTCCATATAATACTTTGGCCAATAGGAAGCATATGTTCAGTACTATGAAACCGACAATCCAATAAGGTATCAATTTGGCAAGGATAAATGTAAACTTGCTTACCGGAGTTACATTGATTTGCTCGATAGTTCCTATTTCTTTTTCACTTACTATATTTAGTGCCGGAAGGAATCCGCAAAGCATGGTCAGTAACATTACCATGAGTGCCGGTACCATAAAGAATTTGTAATTTAAGTGTGGGTTGAAACGGTTCTGCACCGAAATATTTACGTTTGCCGATAGATTACCCGCATTACTTGAATTTAGCCACTCTTGTTGTATTTCTCCGGCAAAACTGTTTATTATTTCCATCATATAAGAACTACCCAGTCCTCCTTTTGTTCCGTTTACAGTGTTGGCGGAGATCAGTACGTTTGCATTCTTTTCTTTGATAAGGTCCTTTTCAAAAAAAGGCGGTATTTCGAGAATAATGTCGATAGAACCTTTTTCTATCGACTGCATGGCTTCGTTATATGTCGGAGATATTTCTTTTAAATGGAAATATTCGGATGCATTTATCTTGTGTATGAGCCTTCGGGAATAATCCGAATGGTCATTATCCACTATCCCCAGATTGATATTTTTTATTTCAAGGTCTGCCGCCCAAGGCATCAATATCATCATCATGCACGGAAAGATCAATATTAATTTCGGCATGAATGAGTCCCTGATCATCTGTTTGAACTCTTTTTCTATGAGGTATTTTATTTTCATATTATTCGAGTCTGTTTTTAAATTTCTTTAGACTTATAGTAATTAATATTATGGACATAAACATGAGAATTGATATTTCTTGCCATGCAAGAGAGACATTTACCCCTTCGATCATCAGTTTTTTTACGGTCATTATATACCATTTTGCCGGAATGATGTGCGATATCCATTGTAGTATGGGAGGCATACTTTCTATCGGGAATATCATTCCGGAAAGCAACATGGTAGGCATCATCAATATCATTCCCGAAGCCAGCATAGCCGCTACCTGTGTTTTTGTCAAAGTCGAGATCAACAACCCGAGAGATAATGATACGAAAATGAAAAGGAGAGATACGATAATCAGCCAGAATAAACTGCCGGCAATAGGAACATGCAAAACGTAAACTGATAAAATAAGTATGGTAAACAAGTTTACACAGGAAAGAACGAAATAAGGGACTGCTTTTGCCAAAATGATAAAGATAGGTCTCATCGGAGAAACCAACAATACCTCCATTGTCCCCATTTCTTTTTCCCGGACAATCGATATAGATGTCATCATTGCGCATATCAACATCAGAATGAGCCCCATAACACCCGGTACAAAATTATATGCACTCTTCATTTGAGGATTATATAATAATTTTATGCTTGAGGTGATATGCATAGGGATATTGTTGCCGAGAGTCAGTTCTTGCTGGCTGGCAGCAATGATACTTGCAGCGTATTGAGTGAATGTTTTTGCCGTATTGGGATCGGTTGCGTCGGCAATAATTTGTATGCCGGCTTCTCCGGTGTGCAATAATTTGCTGCTAAACTGTTCGCTGAATACGATTATCATATCCGCTTTGCCCTCTTTAAACTCTTTTTCTATTTCGTTGCTGGTATGCAGATAGCGATCTACGATAAAATATTCGCTGGCGTCTATTCGCTCTATTATTTTTCTGCTGACGATATCTTCGTTTGGGTTCAGTATGCTGACCCGTATGTCCTTTATATCGGTATTGAGTGCAAACCCAAAAATAATAATTTGTATGATCGGCATTCCGAGGAGAATCATCATTGTCCGGATATCCCGGAAAATATGATAAAATTCTTTATGTACAAAAGCTATAAATTGTTTCATATCAATCTGCTTTACGAGTTGCCTTGCGGGCTAATTGCTGGAAGACATCTTCCATGCTTTCTGCTTTAAATTGCTGTTTCAAGTTCTTGGGAGTATCTAATGCGTCGATGCGTCCATCGACCATTATCGAGACTCGATTACAATATTCCGCTTCATCCATATAATGTGTCGTGACGAATACTGTTATTCCCCGATCAGCGGCCTGATAGATCAGTTCCCAAAATTGACGTCGTGTCGAAGGGTCTACGCCTCCGGTCGGTTCATCGAGAAATACGATCTTCGGTTCGTGAAAAATAGATACCGAAAACGCGAGTTTCTGTTTCCAGCCGAGGGGAAGTTCTTTTACCAAAGTATTCCGTTCGCTTTCAAATCCGAGTTGTTTTAGAAGAATATTCGTTTTTTCGGAAATCTGACGGTCGTTCATTCCGTATATTCCGGCAAAAAGCCGTATATTTTCCCATACTTTTAGGTCTTCATAAAGTGAAAATTTCTGACTCATGTATCCGATGTTCTCTTTTACATTCTCGGCTTGTCGGTATATATCGAACCCTGCAACCTTTCCTTTTCCTGAAGTCGGTTTGCTAAGGCCGCAAAGCATTCTCATCGCAGTTGTTTTTCCAGCACCGTTAGCCCCTAAAAAACCAAAAATTTCACCTTTAAAAACCTTGAAAGAGATGTGGTTTACTGCCGTAAAATTTCCGAAAGTCTTGGTCAGGTTTTCTGTTTCAATAACAATTTCGTTCATATCATCCGTTTTTAAGCAAGCTGCATGTAACAATCTTCTATAGAAGCCTTAATTTCTTGAATTAAAATTTCCTCATGACCTTTTTGTTGTAGCCATCTGCATAAATCATTTATCGTTAATTCATTGTTTTTTAAGGTGACATGGTGTGTTTCACCAAATGCAAAACAACTGTCGATAGAGGGATGAGACCGTAAATCTGTCAATAATTTGAACATTTTGTTACTTTGTACCGACCATAAGGTTTTATTGAAGCCGGCAGTAATGTTTTCGGGTGTATCTATTCCTATGAATTTGCCTTCTTTGATTAGGGCAATCCTGTCGCATAAACGGGCCTCATCCATGTAAGGTGTAGATACGAGTATTGTAATACCCTGATTTTTTAATCGTTTCAGCATTTCCCAGAATTCTTTGCGGGAAACAGGATCTACACCGGTAGTCGGTTCGTCTAAAAACAGGACCGAAGGCTTGTGAATGAGTGCGCAACTTAAAGCCAGCTTCTGTTTCATCCCTCCGGATAAAGCTCCGGCTTTTCTGTCTTTAAACGGCTCTATCTGTTGGTAAATATCTTTTATTAAATGATAATTCTCTTGAATAGTAGTTTGAAAGACAGATGCGAAAAATTTGAGGTTTTCTTCTACCGATAAGTCGGGATATAGAGAAAATTTACCGGGCATATATCCGACACGATTACGGATCTCTTTATAATCTTTTATTATATCCAGTCCATCGACGGAGGCTGTTCCGCTGTCTGGCAGGATAAGAGTTGTCAATATTCTGAACAAACTCGTTTTCCCGGCACCGTCCGGACCTATGATACCGAACAGTTCACCTTGAGATACCGAAAATGAAATGCCTTCTTTAGAGTCCGGTTGTCCGAGAGCATATTTGTTTTCGTAAGATTTTTTGATATTATTTACTTCGATAGCTTGCATAGGACTTTGTTTTTGGTAGTCAGTCATTATTCGAGGTGAATTTTACCTCTCCGTACATCCCTATTTTTACATAACCATCGTTTTTTATTGCTATTTTTACCGCATAAACGAGGTTTGCCCGTTCGTCTTTAGTCAATATTGTTTTGGGAGTAAATTCCGATTGAGAAGAGATCCATGTGACGATACCGGGATATTCTTTCCGTTTCCCATCACCGTAATCCGATATTACCGTTACTTTTTGCCCTACTTTGACTTGGGACAGTTGAACAGAAGTAATATATGCTCTGAGATACATATTTTCGATGTCGGCAACTTTGAAAAGAGGTTTTCCTGTATTTGCCAATTCTCCGGCTTCGGCATATTTGGTGAGTATGGTTCCGTTGATAGGACTGCTGATAGAACATTTTTTTAGTTGGTCTTCTATTTGTGCAACTTGAATTTCAAGAGCCGAACTTTGCTCTGTAATGCTGTTGCTATTGTTTTGTAATGTAGATTCCTGAGCTTTCAGTTGTTTCTCCAGAACAGCTATCTGTCCATTGATGTCATCTAATTGTTTTTCATTGGCAGCATTCGATTTAAGCAAATTGATAATCCTCCTTTGTTCGATTTGGGCGGTCGCAATTTGCTGTCTTGTAGCCGCAATTTGTTTGTTTATATCCGGACGGTTACTTTCTACAGAACGGATATTCTTTAATAGTTGCTCTTTTTGCAGAAATAACTGTACCGTATCGATATAGCCTAATTTTTGTCGGGCAGTTACGATAGACCCTTCTTCGATATCGAGCTGTTCTATTTTCCCGTTAGCTTCGGCAGAAACGATTACTTCGGTGGCCTCAAAAGTCCCTGAAGCGTCCATGTTGTCACTATTATTTCCACAGGCATATAAAGCGAGAAAGCCTGATAATATTCCGTATTGATATATCTTTTTCATATTAATTGTTTGTTGTATTTTTTAAATTATATATAGCCATTAAATATTGTATCTCATGTAAATGTTTAGATTGTCTGGCTTGATCTGCCGCATTGATTTCCCGCAAAAGTTCGGTTACCGATAATGTCCCGTTTTTCACTTTTATTTCAGCCGCCTTTTTTATGTTGTCACGTAATGAGATGATTTGATCATCTTCTTTCATAAGTTCTTTGATTTTTTTTATTTCGCTGTTTTCCTGAAGCATTTGCAGGCGAGTGTTGAATAAGAATGTTTCTTGTCCGATTTGATTATTCCGGATATTCGTATCGATGATTTTTTTCTCATTTTTTTTAGTATAAAGAGTCCCGAAGTTCCAAGATAACCGTACCCCTGCTATGTAGTAAGGTGTAAACTCATTTTTTAGCATGTCTAAGCCGGGATTTCCGTATGCACCTTGTATAAATAAACCTAATTTAGGCATATTCGAGGCTGATAGAATTTTTTTCTGGGATTCTAACAAAGTGTGTTGAGCCTTGAAAAGTTGTAGTTCGGGGCGCTTTATCTCATTACTGGAAAGCAATGTCGCAGTCGGTTTTTCCAGTGTTTTGCTGTCCGAAATATTTTCCCCGATCATTGCACCGAGCATCCGGAGGTAAGCATCTTGTCCGGTTTGTAATTCCGTATTGCGTTGTCTGGCGTTGATCTGCTCTACTTTCACGGCATCCAAGTCGCTTTGATTAGCAATACCATTTATCATGTACGACTCTATCTGTCTGTAGTTTCTTTCCAGCTCTTGCTGTAACAGTATGTTTTGTTTCAACTGTTCATCGATAAGAAGAATGCCGAAATAGAGTTGGTTGACTCTGTCGTTTAACTCGTACATTTCTACGTCTAATTTTTTATTCTCGACATCGGACGAGGCTTGAAGGTTGTTTTTTTGAGAGCGGATAGCACCTCCGTCCCAAATGACTTGATTTAATTCAACGGCAATTTTATATTGGTCTTTATTCAATTCCTTGATATTAAGATTCGGCAATTGAATAGGAATCTCCGTGACATCCGATTGATAGGTGGCTTGAGCTGAGAAAGAGAGTTGAGGCAGGTAACCTTTGTTTGCATTGGATAGATTGTATTCCCGCGTTTGCTCTATCAATCCGTATTGTTTGATTTGCGGATAATTTTCTATCGCCTTTTTTTGACAACTTTCTAAAGATAGTTGTCCGTAACCGGAAAAAACCGGTAAGCAGGAAAAGAAAACACCTAAAATAAAAAAACGTTTCATAGGAATTGTTTTTGTTAGAACTTATAATTTATTTATGGACGAAGGCCGTTAGTGATAAGAGTGATTACTTCTTTTTTTCGAGTTTCTGCAACCTTTTCGAAGTCTCCGAGCTCTATTCCCGTTATATTGCAAAAAGATGGATAGACGAGAAATATGAAAGCATTCATGGATAGAATGTCGAGGAGCAAGGTAATCGGTTCTATCGGTCGTATTTCTCCGTTTTGAATAGCTTGTTTTCGTTCTTCTTCAAATTGCATATAGTAAGGTTTTGCTTTTTCTAATAGCAAACTTCTTAACCATTCGGTACGTTTAGGATCAGTGCCGAGTTCGTTCAAGATCATTCTCGGTAGTTTCGGATTTTGTTGTAAGATAGAAAAATGGATTTCTATAACTTGTCGTATTCTTTCGAGAAAAGAGACTTTTTGTTGACTTAATTCGAAAAGTTGAGGGATTGTTTGTTCTAATTTTTTCTCAAAAATACGGTTGAACAAGTTTTCTTTCGTACGGAAATAATAGTGTATCAGTGTTTGGTTACATCCTACAACTCGTGCGATTTCAGTTGTTGAAGTACGGTTAAAACCTTTGTCTAAAAAAAGCTCTTCGGCAACCTTTAATATTGATTGCTCCATGTCATGATTAGTTTCGGTATTTGCCATTTCTATATTATTAATATATTTATTTAATACAATTGTTTAATTAGTATGTTTAATAATATTATTAGGATATGCAAATGAAAATATAAATTTCAATTTGCGCAACGATTGAAAGTTTATTTTTATTAAAAAATCCTGATAATATTTTCTTATCGGGAAATTTAGAGTTCTTAAGAAATTATGTGATAATTAATTGCCAGAAAAAAACAGCTTTAAAGATTAAATTTGCTTTTAAAGTGGAAAGAATTTGATTTGAAAAAATACGAATAGTAAAAAGATCTATGATACGATTTGTGTATCAAGCTTTTTACTATTCATAATAATCGCAAGTTACACATTCCGGAAAAAAGAATATGTAAAATTTGTACAGGCTCTTAAAATTTAGCCAAAGCTTGTTCTATATCGGCAATTATGTCATTTACATCTTCAATACCAACCGATAAGCGAATCAGATCGGGAGCAACTCCTGCTTCGATCAATTGCTCGTCGGTAAGTTGACGATGAGTGTGGCTTGCCGGGTGAAGTACACATGTGCGTGCATCTGCCACATGTGTTACGATACAAGCTAATTTTAAGCTATCCATGAATTTTATAGCATCTTCACGGCTTCCTTTCAAACCGAATGCAATTACTCCGCAAGAGCCGTTCGGCAAATATTTCTGTGCTAATTCATAATATTTGCTGCTTTTTAATCCGCAATAATTTACCCATGCGACTTTATCGTTAGCCTCAAGGTATTCGGCAACCTTTTGTGCATTTTGACAATGCCGGGGTACACGTAAATGTAAAGTCTCCAGTCCGAGATTTAGTAAAAATGCGTTTTGAGGAGATTGTATAGAACCTAAGTCACGCATTAGCTGAGCTGTGGCTTTAGTTATATAAGCCATTTTCCCGAAAGCTTTAGTATAAGTCAGTCCGTGGTACGATTCATCCGGTTGCGTCAACCCCGGAAATTTATCAGCCTGAGCTTCCCAGTCGAAGTTTCCGCTATCGACGATAACTCCGCCTACGCAAGTTGCATGCCCGTCCATATATTTTGTTGTGGAATGAGTTACGATGTCAGCTCCCCATTCGAACGGACGACAATTTATCGGAGTGGCAAAAGTATTGTCAACGATTAGGGGAACACCGTGTTTATGTGCAATTCGAGCAAACTTTTCAATATCGAGCACATCTATGCTTGGGTTCGATATGGTTTCACCGAACAAAGCTTTGGTATTCGGGCGAAAAGCTTTGCTGATCTCCTCTTCACTGTCGTCGGCATTGACGAAAGTACATTCTATTCCTAATTTTTTTAGGGTTACGCCGAATAAGTTGTATGTTCCGCCGTATATGGTGGAAGAACATACGAAATGATCTCCGGCTTGGCATATATTGAAAATAGCATAAAAATTAGCCGCTTGTCCCGATGAAGTTAGCATGGCTCCGATACCCCCTTCTAAAGCTGCGATCTTTGCAGCTACGGCATCATTAGTAGGATTTTGTAATCGAGTATAAAAATAACCAGACTCTTCCAGATCGAACAATTTTGCCATTTGTTCACTGGTTTCATATTTGAATGTCGTGCTCTGATAAATCGGCAATACTCTCGGTTCTCCTTTTTTCGGATTCCACCCTCCTTGTACGCAAAGAGTTGCCCGGCTGAATTTTTTTTCCATATTTAAATTTACTTTATAATATTGGCAATGTTTATGTCGGGTACAAAAATAGAAATAATTATTGATGATAATGATGTGTAGAGGTGTATTGTAATATAAAATAAGAAAGCGTGGTTATAAATAGAATTATTTGTCCGATAAGAATCGATATATCTGTTCTTTAGAAAGAACTCTATACAATTAATCTCGTTTTTTGCACCGATATTTCTATAAATTGAAAAAATATTTTTATTGTTGTCCTGACATAAATCCTACCTTTGTTGAAACAAAAAATAATTGTTATATCATGAAAAAGACGTTTTTTATTTGTACGATCTTGGTTTGTATTTTTACGAATATTCATGCTCAATGGAAACCCGTAGGAGATAGGATTGTAACACCTTGGACAGAAAAGGTGGATGTGACTTCGGTTTTACCGGAATATCCTCGTCCGATTATGGAACGAAATGAATGGAAAAACTTGAATGGACTATGGGAGTATGCTATAATGGATGTCGGAAAAAGTTGCCCGGAGCAGTTTGACGGGCAGATATTAGTCCCCTTTGCAGTCGAATCGGCTTTATCCGGTGTCGGGAAAACTGTTGGGAAGGAGAAGGAGTTATGGTATTGCCGAATGTTTAATATTCCTTCGTCTTGGAAAAATAAAAAAATCCTGCTTCATTTTGGTGCTGTAGACTGGAAAGCTGATGTTTGGGTAAATGGTATAAAGGTGGGTAGTCATACGGGAGGATTCACCCCTTTTTCTTTTGATATAACCCCAGCTCTTGTAGCGAAAGGTGATAATCAGTTGATGGTGAAGGTTTGGGATCCTACGGATGATGGTTATCAACCGAGAGGAAAACAAGTAAAAAATCCCGGAGGTATTTATTATACCCCTGTTACAGGAATTTGGCAGACGGTGTGGTTAGAGCCGGTGTCTGAGAAATATATAGAAAAATTGCGTATTACACCGGATATCGATAAGCATTTGCTGACTGTAGAAGTCGACCGGAATGTGGTTTCTGATGAAGATTTGATTGAAGTAAAAGTTTATGATGAATCTAAACTGATTGCGACTGCCCGAAGTATTAACCGAGAACCGCTCGTTGTATCTATGCCTCAAGATAGTAAATTATGGAGTCCTGATTCTCCATTTTTATATACATTGAAAATATCTTTGAAGAATGGCGATAAAGTGTTAGATCAGGTTGATAGCTATGCAGCTATGCGTAAATATTCTGTCGGGCGTGATGCCGCAGGAATTGTTCGGCTGAGGCTCAATAATCAGCCCTTGTTCCAGTTCGGTCCATTGGATCAAGGTTGGTGGCCGGATGGACTATATACAGCTCCTACCGATGAAGCTTTGAAATACGATATTCAGAAAACGAAGGATATGGGTTTTAATATGATAAGAAAACATGTCAAAGTCGAACCTGCACGTTGGTATGCTTATTGCGATAAGTTGGGCATCATTGTCTGGCAGGATATGCCGAATGGCGATCGTGGACAACAATGGCAAAACCGCAGTTATTATGAAGGGCCTGAAATGTATCGTTCTTCCGAGTCTGAAGCATGTTATCGAAAAGAGTGGAAAGAGATTATCGATTATCTTTATTCTTATCCTTGTATTAGTACATGGGTACCGTTTAATGAAGCTTGGGGACAATTCAAAACGGTCGAGATTGCAGAATGGACAAAACGGTATGATCCTACACGTTTGGTAAATCCGGCGAGTGGAGGTAACCATTTTACCTGCGGAGATATGCTCGATTTGCATAATTATCCTACTCCTGATTTGTATTTGTATGATGCACAGAGGGCTACGGTTCTGGGTGAATATGGTGGAATAGGGCTTATTATAAAAGGTCATCTGTGGGAACCTGACCGTAATTGGGGATATATTCAGTTCAATTCTTCAAAAGAGGCGACAGACGAGTATTTAAAATATGCCGATCAATTATACGATTTGATTTTCAAAGGCTTTTCGGCGGCTGTTTATACTCAGACAACGGATGTAGAGGTTGAAGTCAACGGATTGATAACGTATGACCGTAGAGTAATCAAATTAGATGAAAAACGGGTGAACGAGATTAATAATCGTATTTGTAAGTCTTTAAATAGATAAGCGGGTAGTTTCAAAATTGGACTTTTTAGAAAAAACTAAGGTTGATAGACCGAATAAACTCATGTAATAGTTATTCATAAATAATTACTGAGTCAGTTTGTCAGAATCTGCAAGATTATCCTAAAATAGTTCTTGCAGATTCTTATTAATAGTTATGATTATAAAAAAGTCTTGAAAAATTTGTATCGTATGAAATTTTTTGTACCTTTGCAATCACAAATATCGCGGGGTGGAGCAGTGGTAGCTCGTTGGGCTCATAACCCAAAGGTCGTCAGTTCGAGTCTGGCTCCCGCAACTAAACAAAATAGGTCGATTCTATCATAGAATCGACCTATTTTGTTTTATAATGGTTAGCATTTAACTTATTCCTTTTTCCCTTTAGAGTTAGAGGCAGATATGAACTGGACTGTCGGCTTTAGCTTTCTTTTGACGTTTATCCATAAGTGAGGATGTGTTTGTCTCAGGGCTATTATCGCACATCCTAAAGAACATGAAGAACACAAAAGAAATATTAGTCCTGTGGTCGGGAGAATATCTCCTATGCTGACAAGAGGGGACACGATACCGCCGAACGCAAACCCTGTAGCTCCAAATAGTGCAGAGGCTGTCCCTGAATTTTGTCGCTCACTGTCCATTGCCAAAGTCGTAGAAGCTGTAAAGGTAAGTCCCATAGTAAAGAGTAAGAAGAATAACAGCGTTTCATAAATAATGAAAGAACAATTATTGCTAAGAGCGATAAATTCGATTACCGAGAAAATGACCATTCCTATGCAACCAAAGAAAATGGCATGTTCGGGACTTTTAAATTTTATAGATAATGCTGCTGCTATTCCGATGGATAATGCGTTTATTCCAAAAAACAGACTGAATGTAAAGGCTGAGAAACCGTAGTGTTGTTGCATGATAAAAGGAGATGAAGATATGTTGGCGAATAATACCCCCATGGCGAATCCCATTTGGAGCACATAGAAAACATAACGACGATTATGTAGTATTTTCCCGAATCCCCATAATAATCCTTTGATATTCTCCTGTTTTCTGTTCGATTTAGGTAGAGATTCTTTAAAACGAAAATTTCCTATCAGAAGAATAATACCGATGATCAACAGTATTATAAAAATACCTTTCCAGCCGATAGAATCAGTTAGAAATCCGCCTAATACCGGAGAAGCAACCGGAGCTATACCGTTAATAGCTCCGATGATAGCCATGGCTTTTGCCAGATCTTGTCCCGAAAATTTATCGGTAGCTACTGACCGGGAAATGACAATACCTCCTGATCCTGCTATACCTTGCAATAAGCGGAAAGCAATGAAGCTTTCTATGTTCGGTGAGAAAATACAGAATACGGTTGAAACGATAAAAAGTAACATGGAAATAAGCAATAGCGGTCGTCGTCCGTATTTATCGCTTAACGGGCCGAAAAAAATCTGCCCGATCGCTAACCCGATCATACTTGATGTGAGTCCGAGTTGTACCATTGACGAATTTGTATCGAAATATCCTGTCATAGTCGGAAGGCTCGGTAAATACATATCGGTTACCAAAGGACCGAAGGCTGTAAGAGCTCCTAACAAAATCAATAAAAATGCTTTAGAATTATTCTCTTTCATATATTATCTCCTATTAATTAAAAACCATTGCAAAATTACCAAGAATGTTTTGTCTGTGAGGAGAATATGTTACTTGTGTTAACCTTTTTTTGTCAGAAATAACAAGATGTGGCTTTAACTTGTTTTTCTGTACAAAAGGTTATTAGAGGGGGATAAAAGCCGGAAGAATCGATCTTTCGGCTTGAAGATATTGAGATCCCAGAACCGGTCTATTTCTTGCAGGGTATATTTATTTTGTACGAACACCTTTTACGGATACAAGTTATTCGATATCGTTTGATATGAATGCGGATGGCTATATTATAATCAATCTGAAAATAGTTGAATGCAGTTTGGTGGATAGTAAAATTTACGATGCATTTAGCTTCTTCCTGTTTTTCCATGGCAGATCATTTCATGATTTTATTTGTTTGATTAATTCATGAATTTTATTGATAATTGCAAGAATTGCATCTTCGACTTTCGGAGATAATTGCATTCCTATTTCTCTGACTTCTTGAACCGATATTGCTAATAAATCGATTTCGGGAATTTGCTCTTGTAAAATCATGGCATCGATCATTTCTTTCAGGCCTATTTCATGAGCGCTTAGCAAAAGAGGATAGTCATGAGAATATTTAGGCTTTAAGTGGCGGATAGTACCTGCCGGACGGCTATCGAGAGTCGCATCTATTAATATCAGGTGTTTATACTGTTGTAAAGTACCGATTAAGAAGATACCGCCTGTGCCTCCGTCCAACAAATCGACCCCCAGCGGTAATTCTTCTTTTTCTAATCGGTTTATAACATGAATACCTATACCTTCATCTTTTAAAACCAGATTTCCTACGCCCAGAATAAGTATATCTTTCATTTTTCGGATTTTTTTAGAACCTGTTTATGCTATTTGAGATGTAGCAAATATGAATCTCAGCCATTTGAAGATCTTCATATTGCAACAAGGAAAGATCGTATTAAAGAAATGTCCCAATAAAAATTTAGACGACAGGCTCTTAAACAGTTTCTTGTTTTTTATCTAAGAGCCTGTCTGGATTTTTCTTTTATTTCGATTTCCTTCTTCAATAATTTTTCTTTCTCTTTTTTAAGAACGATCTTGTATTTTGTTCTTTGTTCGTCTTCATATTCTTTTACGAGACGTTCGTCTATAAATTTCCAGCCGCCGATGATCGATGATGCAATGCCGTTCCGTTCTATATAATCGTGGTAAAATACCAGATAAATATGAACAATGGCGAATAGGATAAACGCCCACATGAGAATATGATGTATGTCCCTTACCGGATAAAATCCTCCCATAATGATTAACAGTTTGCCGAAAAACGGAGCTAAAATACTGTCGGAGTCTACATAGAACATTGCCAGTCCGGTAATAGACTGTACGATCATTATGAGAAATAGTCCGAAATAAGTAAACGCGGCGAGGCTGTTGTGTCCGATATCGTAAACCGGTTTGGGAGATAGTAACAGAACATCCACTTTGGTCGTTTCGAAGATTCCTCTCCATTGTTTTTTAGTCAAAGGTATGTAATTAGGCCACCTGGAAAATGTATTTCCGGCGAAGAACCAGTAAATGCGTACCAAAAAGTTGATTATAAAAATAAATGCGGCTATGAAATGTGTCAGCCGTACCCATCCGAACCAGTAATTAAATTCTGGTGCTGTCCCGTGCATTATCGCTGGAGGATCTCCTATAATGTAGCCGGTAATACATAATATTGTAATGGCGAATGCGTTTACCCAATGAAAAATTCTGACGGGTAACTGCCATACATATACTTCTCTTAGATGAGCTTTTTTACTGATCATGACTATTTGGTTTATTATAGAGTGTCGAACTGGTGTATATGTTTTCCTTCTTCGTCATATAGATGTACGGCACAAGCCATACACGGGTCAAAAGAATGAATGGTACGTATGATTTCCAATGGAGCTGAAGTATCATGTACGGGAGTTCCCAATAATGATTCTTCAAAAGAGGAGCGTTGTCCCTTTGTATCTCTTGGAGAGGCGTTCCATGTTGTCGGGACTACCATCTGATAGTTTTTTATTTGTTTATTTTCTATATTGACATAATGTGCTAACGATCCGCGAGGGGCTTCTGCCAGTCCGATTCCTTGAGTTTTTTGAGGCCAAGTAGAAGGTTCCCAATATATATTGTTGAACATTCGATAATCTCCCGATTTTATATTTTGCAGCAATTGAATATAGAAATCCTGCATCCAGTCAGCCAATAGATTCGATTCCATAGCACGGGCCAGAGTCCGTCCGATAGTTGAATACATAGCTTCAAAGGGAACATTTAGTTGCTTTAAACAGCGATCTGTCAAATCTTTATAATCGTCTCGACCGGAAGCATACCCGACAATCATTCGAGCCAAAGGTCCGGTTTCCATAGGTCGGTTCTTATAACGTGGAGTCTTTATCCAACTATAAGGTTGAGAATTGTCCAGATATTGGTAGGGTGGGGTAGGACCGGTATAATCCAAATTCGTTTCTCCGATAGAAGGGTGCAGCCCGACTTCTTTACCTTCACTGTAACTGTACCATGAATTATTTACATATTCCTGAAGCCCATCCATTGCATAAGGATCGAAATCTTCGATATGGTGTAGATCTCGGTTTATGATGATTCCTCTCGGACTTTTGTAAGTACTTAGTTCCCCATAATTTCCCGTGGGATAGTCCCCGTATGAAATGTAATTTCGCAATCCACCTCCTATTTTTGTCCATTCGGGATAGTAGGATGCAATAGCAAGTACATCGGGCAAGTAAACTTGTCGGACGAAATTTTGAGTTGTTTGAATAATTTCGGCTACATAACTGAGGCGTTCCAGATTAATGGCATTGGGATCGTTGATATTGACCGCACACGCCATTCCCCCGACTAAATAATTGGGATGAGGATTTTTACCTCCGAAAATAGTTTGTACTTTTACTATGTCTTTTTGTACTTCCAGAGCTTCCAGATAGTGGGCTACTCCCAACAGATTAACCTCCGGAGGCAATTTGTATGCCGGATGTCCCCAGTATCCGTTTGCAAAGATTCCGAGTTTGCTGGATTCAACAAATTTTTTGATTTTCTTCTGTATGTCCGTAAAATAACCTATCGAACTTTTCGGCCATGCCGAGATGCTTTGAGCAATAGCAGATGTTTTTTTGGGATCTGCTTTGAGCGCTGAAACTACATCTACCCAGTCCAAAGCCTGTAATTGATAGAAATGAACTACATGATCTTGTTCTGTAAGTGCTATTTGCATGAGACTTCGTACACGTTCCGCATTCGGCGGAATAATGATTCCCAGCGCATTCTCTACAGCCCTGACCGAAGCCAGAGAATGTATAGACGTACATACTCCACATACACGTCCTACATAAGCCCAGACTTCTCTCGGATCACGGTTTTGTGCAATAATTTCAATGCCGCGTACCATTGTACCAGTGGAAAAGGCATCTTTGATGATACCGTTCTCAATATCTGCTTCTATCCTTAAATGACCCTCGATTCTGGTAATCGGATCAACAACAACTCGTGTACTCATAGCTATGTCTTACTACAGTTTATCTGTTTCTTCTGTTTTTATTTTTTGTTCTATTTTCTCTTTTTCATTTTTCAGATGCGATTCTGTCTTGTCGAAATCCTCTTCATTTATACTCAGATCATCCATTTGATTTTTGATCAATTTGTGTTTTTGTATATTGGTAACTACTGCATGTGCCAGAACTCCGCCTAAAGCTACGGCACTTAATCCAGCTCCTATCTTGTCGGCTGTTGCTTCTATTCCTATACCGTGAACATAAGGTATGTGACTATATAATGGGCCGTAATCCCAGAAATTAGGTTCGGCACAACCGATGCAACCGTGTCCCGACTGGATCGGGTAACTGATGCTGTTGTTCCATTTGATTACAGCACAAGAGTTGAATGTATTGGGTCCTTTGCAGCCCATATAGTAGAGACAATAACCTTTTTTGGCGTTTTCATCATCGAACGATTGAACGAATAATCCTGCATCATAGGCTGGTCGGCGGTAACAAGTGTCATGTATTCGTCGTCCGTAAAATACAGACGGGCGTCCCATATTATCTAACTCGGGAAGTTTGTCGAATGTCAAGATATAAGTAATGACGCCTGCCATGACATCTGCAATAGGCGGACATCCTTGGACATTGATAATGGGCTTTCCCGAATATATTTTATGAACAGGTTCTGTTTTAGTCGGATTGGGATAGGCGTGTTGAATACACCCTGAAGATGCACAATTTCCCCATGCTATAATAGCCTCAGCTCCTGCAGCGCCTTCATCGAATATCGATTTGGCATCACGTCCTGCTATGGTACAATATCCGGGACTTCCTAAAGGAATTGAACCTTCTACGATCATGATATAATGTCCGTAATTATCTTTCATGGCCTGGTGACGAACTTCTTCGGCCTGTTCTCCGGCTGCAGCCATTAAGGTGTCGGAATAATCGAGAGAAATCATTTCTAATAGAATTTGGCCTACCAGAGGATGGGATGAACGCAAGAATGATTCGCTACAACAGGTACATTCTTGGAAGTGATACCACAAAACGGGTTTTCTCGGTTTGCTTTGCAGGGCATCTACGACTTGTGCTACTCCTGAACTTTGTAGTCCGAGCATAGCACCCATCATTCCGCAGAATTTGAGAAAGTCCCGGCGCGAATATCCTTTATCCATGAGTTCCTGATAAAAACTTTTTGCTTCCATATCCATATACTTATTTAATCTTCAACATATTCTGGGTAACTGCTCCCCCGATAGTCTGCCGATGATCCGTGAAGATCCGAGAGCCGTATTTAAATATACTTCTCCGGGTGTACCTTTTACTACTTCACCTATAATTTCAGCTTTACTTCCGTTCGGATCGTTTTTTATGATTTGTAGAGCGCTTTCGGCCTCTTCCGGGGGGAGAATAACCAGCAATACGCCTTCGTTAGCAACATAAAGCGGATCTAATCCGAGTAATTCACATGCAGATAGTACAGGCTCTTCGATGGGAATCTTTGATTCGTCGAGAGCTATACTGACTTGTGCCGTATCGGCAATTTCGTTTAGTGTAGAGGCGATTCCCCCTCGTGTCGCATCTCGTAACATGTGGATGTTGGGAATACCTGAGAGCAGATTCATTACCATGCTACGCAGTGCGACAGTATCACTTTTTATTTTAGATTCGAATCCGAGATTTTCACGAGTTGATAAAATGCAGACACCGTGCTCTCCGATAGGACCTGTGACTATGACAATATCTCCTTCGGTCGCATTTTTAGGAGATATTCGGAGATTTTTCTGTATAGATCCGATACCGCTCGTGTTGATGAAAACTCCGTCACATTTACCTTTTTCTACCACTTTGGTATCTCCTGTGACAATCGTGATTCCGGCTTTTTCTGCTGCCTTGGCCATTGTCTTTACAATTTTTTTCAGATCTTCCAAAGGAAGACCTTCTTCCAGTATAAAACCCGCAGACAAATAAAGCGGAGTTGCACCACAGCATAAAAGGTCGTTTACTGTCCCGTTTACAGCAAGGTCACCAATGTTTCCTCCGGGAAAGAATAATGGAGAAACAACAAAAGAATCGGTCGTAAAAGCAATATGCTGAGACATTAGCGGTAATACTGTTCCATCATGTTGTTGTTGAAGAAACGGATTGCTGAATGCCGGATAAAATATTTCGTCGATCAGGGACTGAGTGAGTGTACCGCCACTTCCGTGACCGAGCAATACTCGATCATATCGTTGTTTAGGGATGGGACATTGTGCCGATTTCATTATTTTTTTGATTAAATGTTATAACGATAATAGGCTGCGCATGCACCTTCTGAGGAGACCATAGGAGCACCGAGCGGATGTTCGGGAGTACAGTAAATGCCGAACTGCTTACATTGCATAGGTGTTATTTTACCTTTCATAATATCTCCGGCCTGACATGATGACGCCTCTTTTTTATTATCGGTTTTTATATTAAAACGTTTTAAGGCATCGTATTGTTCATATTTGCTGCGTATTTGATAACCGCTTTTTTCGATCTCTCCTATACCTCTCCATTTTCGGTTACAAATCTCGAAAACTTCATCGATTTCTTGTCGTGCTTTAGGATTTCCATCATAGGCTACTATTCGTCTATACGCGTTTTTTACGGTATATTCTCGGTTTTCTAATAGATCAATGCAGGTGTATATTCCTAATAGTAAGTCGAGGGGTTCGAATCCGGTAACAGCGATAGATAGTTTCAAATGTTTTGCCAGTTTTTCATATTCGGATGTTCCGGTAATGGCGCATACATGACCGGCGGCAAGAATACCGTTTAGAGTACATTCTTTGTCTTGGGCGATAGTTGTTATGGCTTGAGGTACAGTAAATAGGGATGTCAATACCGAAAAATTCCTGATTTTTTTTCTATAAGCTTCGAGAATAGTAAGAGCATGTATCGGAGCTGTTGTTTCGAATCCTATTCCGAAAAAGACAATTTCATGTCCCGGATTTTCCGAAGCTATGCGTAACGCATCTAAAGGAGAATATACGATCCGTATATCCGCTCCTCGAGATTTGATTTCGAGTAAGTCGTGCCGAGAGCCCGGAACTCTGAGCATATCCCCGAATGAAGTAAAGATAACATTATTTTTTAATGCCAGTTGTATTGCAGTGTCGATAATGGAAACCGGAGTGACGCAAACAGGACATCCCGGGCCGTGTATCAGTTTTATTTCTTTAGGCAGTAGCGGTTCTATGCGATAGCGGGCAAGAGCATGAGTTTGCCCTCCGCATATTTCCATAATATGCCATGAGTGACGGGTTATCTTATGTATGGCCTCTAATAATATTTTTGCTTTTTGGGGATTTCTGAATTCATTGAACATGGTCTTTCGGATTTATAGATTCATTATGACAGGCTATGATCTCGAAATCTTTTAAAGTTTCTTCCGCCTCTTTAATATCGATTGTTGTCAGTGCGACTCCTGCATGAGCAAGAACATATTCTCCTGGAGTAGCTTCTACCCATTCGATACAAATATTTTTGAGTATTCCTCCGAAATCTACGACAGCGGTTTTCAATCCTCCGTCTTCAGGGACTTCTACAGAGATTATTTTACCGGGAATTGCTAAACACATATATTTTGAAGTTTTAGAGACTGTTTAAATTTTACTCGGGTTAGTTTTGAGAATTTCCTTATGAACAAATTTTAATATGTTTTTGTTTATTCACAATCAAATATTAAAGAATGATTAGTCAGTATAATATACACATTAAAGGCTTGGTTCAGGGAGTAGGATTTCGTCCTTTTGTGTACCGTCTTGCCACTGATATGCACTTGCACGGTTATGTCGATAATCGTAACGATGGAGTGTTCGTAATGATACAAGCGACACCTTCTCAAAAAGATGATTTTGTCAAGGGGTTAACGACTCATAAGCCGGATGTGGCAGAGATCGAGACTGTTACAGTTCTTGAAAAACCCGTATCAAAGCCTTTACCCGATTTTTTTATTGCTCCCAGTCGGGAGGTTGATAATCATATTACTCGTATAAGCCCGGATATTGCCGTGTGTGATGAGTGTTTGCAAGATTTAATCTCACAGCCGCATCGTATTCGGTATCCGTTTATCAATTGTACCCATTGCGGACCGCGCTTTTCAATAATAAATGCGCTCCCTTATGATCGACCGGGAACTACAATGTCGGTATTCCGGATGTGTCCGGAATGCGAAGCTGAATATACCGATGTTCGGGATCGCCGTTTTCATGCACAGCCTATTGCTTGTAACCATTGCGGGCCACATTATCATTTGTTTATGAAGAATGGTTATGAAACTGTTGATTATGAAGAGATACTCTCTCGTATGGCGGCGGTTTTGCGACAAGGCGGAGTTGTTGCGTTGAAGGGTCTTGGAGGTTTCAATTTAATTTGCAATGCAGAAAATGAAAAAGCTATTTGTCGTTTACGGGAAATTAAAAAAAGATATAAAAAGCCGTTTGCAGTAATGTTTCCGGATGTTCCGACTTTAAGTCATTATCTGAATATTTTGCCTTTGGAAAAAGAAATCGTTTCTTCTTGGCGTCGTCCGATTGTTTTACTGGAAGAAAAACAAAAAATCGGTACAGGAATTAATGACGGATATAAAACTGTAGGTGCTATGTTGCCCTATTTGCCTGTACATTATCATTTATTTGCTTCGTCCGAATTGAAAGCATTGGTGATGACAAGCGGTAATCGAGGGGATAATCCTATACTGACAGATAATGATGCAGCTTTATCCGATTTACTTAGAGAAGTAGATTTATTTGTAGAACACAATAGAGATATATCCAATCGGGTAGATGATTCTATTGTTCAAGTAGTAGGGGAACAGCCTCGAATAATTCGGCGTTCAAGAGGTTTTACTCCAGAACCGTTATCTTTAAAGTTTGATACTGAGGGTATTTTAGCTTTGGGGGCAGAGCGAGTATCTATGTTTGCTTTAGGAAAAGATACGGAGATTATTTTGAGCCAATATATAGGAGATTTAAAGAATCGGGAAACGTATCTTTTTTATCGGGAGGCTTTGGATAAATTCGGTCTTTTATTTCGATTCACTCCTCGATATTTGGTTTGTGATGCACATCCCGATTACTTCTCTACACAGTTGGCGTTGCAATTGGCACAACGTTTTCAGATTCCGCTGTTACGCGTGCAGCATCATCATGCTCATGCTGCGGCAGTAATGGCAGAATACGGTTTGACTGAGGATGTTATAGCTGTTTGTTTGGATGGGACAGGGTATGGAGATGATGGTTGCATCTGGGGTGGGGAGATCTTTCGTTGTAATCAGTCGGAATATAGAAGAATCGCTCATTTGCCTTATGTACCGTTACCCGGAGGAGATGCGGCAGCGAAATCACCGTGGAGAATGGCTGTTTCTTATTTGAAAAGCATATATGGTAGTAAGGCCGATTATCCGGAGACGTTCATCGAACGATTGGGCGAATCTCATATACGGCAGATTGAGATGCTTATAGAAAAAGGTGTCAATACTCCTCTGACATCGAGTACCGGACGTTTGTTTGATGCCGTAGCTTCGCTTTTGGGAATTTGTGATGAAAATACTTATCAAGCTGAAGCTGCAGCACTGTTGGAACAAATAGCTGAGAATGGTATATCCCGTTGTTATCCGATAAATTCTGATAATCCGCTTGATCTTCGGTCTCTTTTTGATGGAATTTTGAAGGATTACAGATTATCTGTACCTGTTTCGGAGATAGCATCGGTATTCCATAATACTTTATCTGCCATGTTATTAAATATTATTATTCAAAAAGTAAAAACTGAGAGATTGACGACTGTCGTACTTTCCGGCGGTGTTTTTCAGAACAAAAGGCTTACGAATTTGTTAATAAAACAGTTGGCGAACAGAAAGATATCCTACTATTTGTCATCGAGAATACCTTGTAATGATGGAGCAATTGCTGTTGGACAGCTCTATATTGCTGCTTTAAAAAAAAGAGGATAAAATTATGCATGAATTATCTATCGCTTTGAGCATTATTAATTTAGCGATAAAAGAGGCTGAAAAAAGCAATGCAACTCGAGTGAGTGAGCTGGAGTTGGAAATAGGAGAAATGGCCGGTGTCAATATCGAAGCTTTAGAATTTTCTATGAGTATCGCTATGCAGAATACTATATTGGAAGGAGCTAAAGTTCGTATTGTCGAAATAAGATCATTGGCAGTTTGTCGAGATTGTAAGACACGTTTCTCTCCTGTGTCTATGTTTGATCCGTGTCCTCGTTGCTATTCTCATGAGATAGAATTTTTGCGAGGACGGGAACTTAGACTTAAATCTCTGTTGATAGAGTAAATTGTAAACTAATAACATATATTATGTGTGAGACTTGTGGTTGTGATCATCTTATAGACGGGATAACTCATGAAGAAATGCATGCTTTGGGTATAGCTCATGAACATGGACGACATCATTCTGAAAATCGTAATAGTAGAGAACATCTGGTTGAACAGAATATTCTTTCGGAAAATAATTTGATAGCTGCTCGGAATAGAGGATATTTTGAGGCTAAATCGGTATTTGTACTTAACATGGTCAGTTCTCCGGGTTCGGGAAAGACAACCTTATTGGAGAAGACTCTTTTTAATCTGAAATCGAGATTACCGATTGCTGTAATTGAAGGAGACCAGCAGACCGATAATGATGCGGATCGAATACGTGCCTTAGAAGTACCTTGTACACAGATCAATACCCAGAACGGATGTCATCTTGATGCAGCTATGATTCATCATGCGGTGAAAAAAATGAACTTGCAAGGTAACTCTTTACTGTTTATTGAGAATGTCGGTAATTTAGTCTGTCCAGCTCTTTTTGACTTAGGCGAGAATAAACGGGTTGTACTGATAAGTGTTACCGAAGGGGACGATAAGCCGTTGAAGTATCCTTACATGTTCGACAGTGCGGATATTTGTATTATCAATAAAATCGATCTTTTACCTTATGTCGACAGTAAAATAGAGCGTATTCGAGATAATGCATTAAAAATAAATTCGAATCTTATATTTTTTGAACTGTCTGCAACTGTTGGAACGGGTATTGATCGATGGTGTGATTTTTTATGTGATCAAGTAAAGAAAATAAACGGATGAAGGTTAAAGCCGCTTTCTTTGATCAGATGAGTGAACAGTGGGATACGATCTGTCGTCACGACGAAATGAAACTCCGTTATCTGTTAAGCCGTGTTTCTATACAATCAGGCGATTCTGTTTTGGATGTGGGGACTGGAACTGGTGTTTTGATTCCTTATATTCGGGAATTAAATCATGAAGGAAATATTCGGGCAATCGATATGTCTCCGGGAATGATAGCGGTAGCTTCACGTAAATATGGAGATGATTCTCATCTTTCTTTTCAGGTTGCAGATGCAGAATCAGATGATATTCCGGGACGCTATCATCAAATATTGCTTTATTCTGTATTTCCTCATTTAGAATTTAGAGAAGAGACTGTTTCTCGATTGGTTTCTCATAATTTAAAACCGGATGGAGTATTGCTTATTGCTCATTCTCAGAGCCGACAAGAGTTGAATCGGATGCACCGAATGCGGGATGATCGGGTTTCGGAGGATATGTTGACTGATGTACAGACCCAAAAACGAAAATTAGAACAAGTTGGTTTGCGTGTTTTGGAAGCTGTCGAGAATAGTGATTTTTATTATTTGATTATTACCTCGAAGGTAAAAAACGGATAGAGACTTATAAAATAAGGGAATAATCAGAATTAGTTATTCCCTATTTTATTGTTATTCTATAATTATCTGGCAGTTCTCCAAACTTTTTATACGAGCGAGTGATTCTACATGAATACCCATTTCTCTCAATTGGTCTCCTCCGTGTTGAAATGTTTTCTCAATAATGAACCCCATTCCTGTCAATGTCGCACCTGATTGACGGATCAGGTCGATTAATCCGAAAGCTGCATTTCCGTATGCGAGGAAATCGTCGATGCATAATATTCGGTCTCCAGGTTTTAAATATTCTGCACTTATGCTTACCGGATATTCCCGGTCTTTTGTGAAAGAATGTACTATTGTGCTTAAGGCATGACGCATAGTTTTCGGCTCTTTTTTCTTTGCAAAAACAACGGGCAATTGCATTGTGTAACCGGTCATGATTGCAGGTGCTATACCGCTGGCCTCGATAGTCAGTATCTTGTTGATTCGGTCGTTTGCAAATCGTCGGGAAAACTCTTCGGCAATAAGTTTCATTAGCATAGGATCCATTTGATGATTGATGAAACTATCGACTTTGAGGATACCCCCTTCGTAACAAGTCCCGTCCTCTAATATTCGTTTCTTTAATATTTCCATTAGTTGTTGTTTTTTCTTGACATAACAGCGGCTATCGACAGAATAATTCCTAAAGCGACGCCTAAAAGTGCTGCAAATAAAACTTGATATTGCCCGGGTAATAAAAATGTTATGGTATGAGCCGGAATCCAAAAAAACGGAATCGTTTTCTTAAACACGAATCCCCATTGAACATTCCAGTTTAGAGACGAAAGAATTTTTCCCATGGGAAGAGGTTTTATCAATGCTGTTAATTTACCTCCGTATTGTAATATTTGAGTATCGGTTATTTTATGTAGGGTCATAAATACAGGCCCGAATGTCGTATTCATCATGACGCTGATAAAAAACGCACCGAATACTTTTTCCATTGACAAACTCTGCTTCATAGCATCGGGGACGCCTTCTATTCCGAAACTTTGGAGTAAATAGGGGACTCCTGAAGAAAACGTTTTCATTGCGACAGCAATCCACATTCCCAAAAATCCCCAAATGATGGCTCGAGGAAGAATTCCGAATCCGGGTTCGTTATATATTCCCTTTTTAATTCTTAGTCCGATGACTTCGCCTAATGTTGCGAGAATGGCGAATTTAAAAAATGCCATGATATACGGATGAGATCCATTATATTCCGTATATCCGTTATAAAAAGATTCCGAAATGAAAAAAGGCAAGAAACAGAGTATTATAATCCCTCCGAATAATAGGTCTTTCGTTTTCATTTTATTCCCGATAAGATTATAGCTCGATCAGTTCCTTTTCGGTAATACTATGTAGCCCATATTTCTTTATTGTCTCCAATGCTGCATGCTGGTTGCTCGTGCGTATAATAAGAAATGCATTGGTTTGTTTTGAAAAACAGTACATATATTCGATACTGATTGACTCCTTTGCAAAATATTTCAACTCTTTGGCGAATGTTCCGGCCATAGAATCGCACGTAAGAGCAATTACATCACTTGTATTTGCGCTGACATTGGCCTCTTTGAGCAGTTTTATGGCATGGGCTGTATCAGAAGTTATCAATCGCAATATCCCGTATTCCGAAGTGTCGGCTACTGTGGCAGCAATAATACGAATATTAGCTTTACCTAAAATGTCGAGAATTTCGTTAAGCCGTCCCGATTTATTTTCGAGAAAAACCGAAAGTTGTTGTATGATCATATCTTTTGTTTTATTTATTTTTTGCGTAAATCTTTTACTCGCACAGCTTTACCATCTGACTGCGGAAGGCTTCCTCTATCGACTAATTTTACTTTAGGCGTCAACAGTATTTCGTCTTTCAATCGATGGGTAATTTCTTTTGTAAGCCGTTGTAATTGGCTGTAATCGTCGGTAAATAGCTCTCCGAGCTCGACGTCTATCATAAGTTCGTCATTATTGCCGATTGTTTCGATCGTAATCAGGTAATTTGTCCCGAGTTCTTTAAATTGTAAAAGAATCTTTTCGATTTGCATCGGGAAGATATTCACACCTTTTACGATAAACATGTCGTCACTACGTCCTTTCAGCCGGTCTATTCTTCGGTGAGTTCGTCCGCAGGGACATTCTCCGGGAATAATCCGGGTCAAATCCCGGGTTCTGTATCTCAGTAACGGCATAGCATCCCGGTCGAGAGTCGTGAGTACCAATTCTCCGATTTCACCGTCAGGTACGGGTTCTAAAGTTTCAGGATCGATGATTTCCATGAGGAAACAGTCTTCCCACAGATGCAGACCGTTTTGATAAGTACATTCGAAAGCTACACCCGGACCGCTCATTTCGGACATTCCGAAACTGTTATATGCTTTCACTCCTAATAATTCTTCTATTCGTTTTCTCTGTTCCTCAGTATGGGGTTCGGCACCGATAATTAATGTTTTTAATTTCGTGTCTTTTCGAGGATCGATACCGCATTCGAACAAGACTTCGGCCAGACGGGTTGCATAGCTGGGTATGGCATGAATGGCTGTCGTTCCGAAATCGGTAATGAATTTTACTTGCCGCAGACTATTTCCCGCTGCTGCAGGAACTGTCAGAGCTCCTAAACGTTCTGCTCCGTATTGAAATCCGAGTCCGCCGGTAAACATACCGTATCCTGATGTATTTTGAAATACATCGGTGTTCCGTATGCCTACCATATACATGCAACGGGCTACTCGGTTAGCCCATTGGTCGAGATCATGTTGTGAATGACATATAACAGTCGGATTACCGGTCGTTCCACTTGAAGAGTGCAATCGTACGACATTTTTCATATCTGTAGCAACCAGTCCGAAAGGATAATATTCCCTTAAATCGGCTTTTGTTGTGAAAGGTAGTTTTCTAATGTCTTCTACGATCGATATAGAATCGGATGTAATCCCTTTTTCTCCTAAAATTTTAGCATAAAAAGGTGAATGAAGCGCAATGTCGATGCTTCTTTTCAACCTTTTGACCTGTAATTTCTGTAATTCAGAACGTTTGATCGTTTCGATTTCGGGTTGATAGTACATAGTTGGAAATTAACTTAAAAATGTGTGTCGGTTATGTTTATTGGTATAAATACCTTTTGATACTGCGTTTCGGTGTTTTTTCAAACTCTTCATAATGGATGTTGATTTGACTTATCTGGCTGTATGCCGGAAGCTCTTTATTCAGAGCGATTCGATTCTCCTCCATTTGAGTTTCGATATTTTTCTGAGTTATGTTTTCTTTTCCGGCATTTTCGAAATCAGGATAAACCAAAGCGATAAGTTTTCCTTCTTTTTCAATGACAATGGATTCGCTGACAAATGGCATATTGTTCAATTTCCCTTCAATCTCTTCAGGATATATATTTTGTCCCGACGGTCCTAAAATCATATTCTTGCTCCGGCCTTTGAGATAGATAAAATTATCCTTGTCCATAACGGCGAGATCTCCCGTATTCAACCATCCGTCTTTGAAAGCATTTTCTGTAGCTTCATTATTTTTATAATATCCGAGCATAACATTGTCCCCTTTGACATGTAATTCTCCTACGATATTTTCCGGATCGGACGAGTCGATTCGGGCTTGCATACGATCTACTATCTTACCGCAAGATGTGGCTCTGCTTTGTTCCCAAGGCGCGTATGAAATCAATGGTCCGCATTCTGTCATTCCATATCCTACCGTGAACGGAAAATTGATTTTTTTCAGAAATTGTTCCACTTCTTTATTCAGTGCGGCACCGCCGATAATTAATTCATGCAAATTCCCTCCGAACGTTTCTTCGAGCTTCATTTTAATTTTTGAAAGAAGTTGAGTATCGAGAACGGGGATCATCAACATAAGTTTCATCAAAGGTTTGTCCAGCAACGGGAATACTTTGGTTTTAATGATTTTTTCAATAATTAGAGGTACCGCTACGATTAGTTTTGGTTTTACTTCGGCAAAAGCATCCATAATTATTTTAGGCGAGGGAATGCGGGTCAAAAAATGAATATGGCATCCTTTTGCAAAAGGATGCATCAGTTCTACGGCCAAACCGTACATATGTGCCATCGGAAGCATCGATACTGTCCCGTCACCTTCATGCAAAAAATCGAGATTCTCCAAACAAAATTTCAAGTTCGACCAAATGCTGCGATAAGAGAGCATTACACCTTTTGAAAAACCTGTAGAACCGGAAGTATAATTTATGAGAGCCAACTCGTCAGGCTGGTCTTCATAATATTTTACATCATCTTTTGTAAATCGATTCGGAAATTTCTTTCCGAAATATTCGTTCAGATGTTCCCGTGCATCTGTCAGGCTTTTCTTTTTAGACATAAGTACGGAAAAATCGTTGATCAAGATGATCGCATTGAGGTTGGGCATTTGCGACTCGTTCAAGTTTTCCCATACTACGTCTCCAACAAACAAAAGTTTAGCGTCAGAATGATTGACAATATGGTGAACGTTATCTGCTTTGAACTCATGAAGTATGGGTACAGCTACTGCACCGTATGCCAATGTGGCGAAAAAAGCGACTGCCCAATGCGACGAATTTCGTCCACATATTGCGATTTTGTCTCCTTTTTGTATGCCGGTGGCGTTCATCAAAATGTGTAGCTTTTCTATTTTGCGGGCAATATCTTTATATTGGTATGAAACACCTTTAAAGTCTGATAAAGCGACCAATTCCCAGTGTTCACGAATGCTGTTTTCTATATACGCATTAAAACTTTGTTGCATATTTATGGCTTTTAATAATATTCTAATTACAAACTTACGAAAAAAAGTTCGGTTGGAAAACAATTTGCTATTTTCTTCAGATTTATCTTAAAGAAAGGATGTAGAAAAAGCCGTTCGATAAAAAATGCTGTATGAATTCATACAGCATTTTTTATCGAACGGTCGAGATTACAAATCTTTTACATATCGGCACACTCTGCCGTCGGCACTTATTCCTTCGATAACGATATGGTATGATCCGGGATTATCCGAAGTATAAAATTCTATTTCTTGTTTACCGTCTGCTCCGATTGTAACAAAAGGATTCCAATAAATTGTACTTCTGAGATCCGGAGTAGATTCTTGTTTCTCTTCAGGAGTTTCGTATTTAGGGTTATAAAATTGTACATCTTGGGTATATCCTAATGGCTTGATTGTTATTAATCCGGGAGAAGGAGCACCTTTTACTTCCGCACCTTTTTTTAAAGTGATAATGATTGCTCCTCCACTTCCGGCGCTTCCGAAAATAGAAGCATTACTTCCCTTCATGATTTCAAGGGATGCTATATCCGACACAACTATCGATTCGAGTATCGATCCTCCGATCGGTCCGAATGAGTTTTCATTTTGTTCCATCTCGTCTACAGGAGCATCATACATGACATCATCGACAACAACGACAGGGGGACGATTATTTCCCCGTATGCGTATTTGATTTCCGCTTCGTTGCACTCCGGGAATCGTTCCAAGTAAATCGTACACAGAGTTTGCATTAGTGCGTTCTATATCTTCACTATCTATAGAATAATTCATTACGCTCGAATAAATGCTTTTATTTTCATTTTCCTGACTTATTTTATGTCCTTTTACAACGATTTCCTTTAAATTGATAACACGCATGCCGCCTTCATTATAATATTTATCCCGTACGTTTGCTAAATAATCATCCATATATTGAACAGAGTCGTTGGAAAAAGGTATTTTGTGTACTGTTTTCGGAATGGCCGTCGAGTCGATTGTAATGTCAACTGTAGCAAATCCCTTTTTAGTTCGAGCTTGAATGACAAATGTAGTGCTGTCCGGGAATAAAAGATTATCTATCATGAATCTCCCTTCGGGGTTGGTCTCTGTCATTTGCAGTATATTTTGTGTTGGCGCAAGTGCAATAATCGGGGCTTTGTTCTTTTTCCCGAACAGTCCTTTTACCGTACCGCTGATGTACAGTCCCTGCTCTACCGGATATTGAACATTTATATCGGGGAGTTTATTTATGTCTTTTACCTTGAATCTTTTCCATCCGTGAGTGAGCATTACGAAATCTAAATAACGTTCGGTTTTACCGGAATTATCCTTGAAATAAAATCCGGGGGCTTCTATATATCCTTTTAGATCAGAGGTTAAAAGAATATTAGAACATATATTGTCGGCCAGAGAGTCGTTTTTTACAAGATTGTTGTCGGTTATGCTGATTGAATATTCTCCCGGTAAAGGCATCCCGTCGATACTATTCGTTACTGCAATGTTCAGTTTTACTTTTTCTCTTTTTCCATATTCTTTTTTATCCGTGTTTATCTCCCATTGATCCGTAGATGGATGTTTGATGAAAACAAGTCGTTCGCTGATAGGTATCCCCTTGCTGTTTAACAGCATGAGGTGAGTAATTCCGTTTTTCAGAGTTTTGTCACTTATTTTTCCTATGCTATTTTGTTCAGTAATACGGGTCAATACTCTTAATTCTCCACGTGTATGAGCCAATAAATACAGTGTATCGGGCAAAACCGTGTTTTCACTTTTTTGTACTTGATAACGTATGTAACCTTTGTAGTGAACCGCTGCTAATTTTATCCCGTCGTTTTTTACTTCGGGGAGTTCGAATCGTTTCGTAACATTGTCGCTCGATGTGACGATAGCATGAAATTTATCTCCGGCTTGAGGAGAAATACTGACAGCTCCCATTCCTCTGTACTCACTGCCGAATATAGAGATAGTATCACCGGTTTGATTTAGTATTACACCGGTTATTTCCTTAGAGAAACCGTCGCTGCCTAAAGCTTTGAATGCTACGATCTGGTTTGTCGTATTTAATAATTCTCCACCTTCGGGTAAAAAATCGACATGAAAATCTTTTGAAAAATTAGGAATGAAAAACGTTCTGTCATAAGTATATTGCTTATCGTCAAATCGGACATCGATGCGACGTTGTATATCGGGAGTTTTAAATTCCGGCAAAGAGATGTATATATATCCTTCTTCGTTTGTTACCGAAGTTCCTTTTATCGGCTTTTTTAGTTCGTTGTCAAAGACCGTATACTTTATCTTTGTTTTGCTGAATACCCCATTTGTATTGTTGAAAAATTTGATTTTAGCAAGATATCCGTCATCTGTTTTCTGATATTCGATAGAGGAGAGGATGCTCACGTCTATGGCATTTCCTATTTTAATATCCCTGAGATACATGTATTCGGGATCAGCATTTACCATCCAATTACTGTATGCCCTTATGTAATAATCACCGGCAGGCATTTCGGCAGGTAAAACGAAATTGTTCTGAAACCCGTGTTCTTGTCGTTTTACCTTTTTTCGTTGAATGATAGAGTCGTTGCGGTCTATCAGTTCTACCGTAATAAAGTTGCTGCGAGTATTGTCGATATGAGTAATGGCATTGACAAGGTAACCTTTGAACCAAATGCTTTCTCCTGCACCGTAATAAGGCTTATCCAATTGTAGATATAACTTTTCTTGAGGAATGCGGCTGATTATATCGAAATATGAGGTTAATTTGTCTTCTTGAGAAAATGTTTCTGATTTGTCTTTATTTTGGCTATATATACTAGGGCCTAATCCTATTAATAAACATAAAACAACAGATGTTTTAAGTTTGTATAAATATGTGTTCATGGAGTTTTTCTATATAGGGTTATTGGAAATAGGTTTGTTCTGTTGGGGGTTATCTTGTTAGACTTCCGAATGATTGGGAAGTTTAATCGATAATATCTTTTAGGGTAAACTTTGAATTTGTTTTATGTAAGATATGAACTCTTCGTTAGTCATCTTAAAATCGCGTTCTTTATAATGTACATAATCTTCGAAATAGTCACTGGCTATATCGGCGACAATGTCTTTTCCATTCAGATTGTTATCGTTCAACTTTCTCTCTATTTTGTCTTTAAACCATTGTACGGTTTTTATTTTCTCCTCCCATAATTCGGGTTGTTCTTGAGACAAAACATGTTCGTTTTTAATAATCAGATAACATGTGGCATAAAATTTCTCGATACTCTTGAATATAGGTTTGAATGTTTCAAGTATGGGAGATTGTAGATCGTTCAAATAAATTTCAGTCTGTGTCATAAATGTATATGTTATGTTACAAAAATAAGATTAAAGTATAGAATAAAAAATATTTCTATAAATTAAATGGGAACTGTATTAGAAAATCATATAACTTATATAATAGTCGGGGGATAAAAAGATAAGAATGCCCAATAAGGAAAATATGGGACAGATCAAAAGATGTGTGTAAATCTTTGTTTTTTTGATTTTTTGATAGATTGTTAGAACCTGTTGTATAAATATGACAGGTTCTATATTGTCGGTAGGTTTATTTTTTCAGTGTGAAAAGAAATTCGAGTCCTCCGTTGATCTGATTTTTTGCCAAAATTTCACCTTTATGGAATAATACAGCATTTTTTACGATTGCCAGTCCGAGACCGGTACCTCCCAATTTGCGGGAACGACCTTTATCTACTCTGTAAAAACGTTCGAATAGGCGGTTCAGATGTTCTTCCGAAACCCCGATTCCGTTATCTGAGAAAGAAAAATAGTAATAATTGTCATCTTGTAAATAACAGTGAATTGAGATGGTAGACCTTTCACCGGCATAAGCAATGGCATTATCCGTGAGATTTCTGAAAATAGAATATAGGAGAGAATGATTCCCATTCAGTATCATATTCTCGGGTAGTGAAATATCCAATTCCATTTTCTTGTTTTCCAATGAAGTAGAAGTATCGGCAATAACCTCTTCGATAATTTTATTTATCGATATAGGTTCGCAATCGAAAAGATCGTTCGATTCATCGATCCGGTTCAGTATCGAAATGTCATGCAATAGATCTGTCAGTCGTTTTGTTTGGGCATAGCACCTATTGAGAAATAGTGTACGCTTTTCTTCAGGTAAAGTCGGATTGTCGATGATTGTCTCCATATATCCCTGAATACTACTAACCGGAGTTTTAAGTTCATGAGCGATATTTTGTGTCAATTGACGTTTCAGACGACTTTCCTCTTCTTGTTGAGTTACGTTATTTATCGATATTTCGAATGAGTTGTCTTGAAACAAAATACATTCTATTTGAAATGATTTGCTGTTTTTACTCAATAAAAATGAATCGCTTATAATTTCTTCACGGGAATGATTCGGGTAGCTGTTTTTATCGACGAAATCGAATATTTGCTTGAACTCTTGTACTTCAAAAATATCATCGATAGAAGAAAACGGCTCGTCGGAAATCAAGTTTGCATATTGTACAAATAGATTATTTGCTACGATAACCTTCTTTTCTTGAGAAAAGACGGCAAGCCCTTCCTTAGATATTTGTAAATGTTTGATCAACTTTTCTTTTTCTATAGACAGTTCTTCTTTGGTGTGATGCAGATTTTTGTAAATGCGAATGATATTGTGTGTTATGTCTCCGATGTCATTATGAGCTAAAGGCATATTTACATCAATCGGTTTTTCTTGTTTTGCCCGGTTGGAGAAATCTCGAAGTATAGAGATCGATTTTCCCAATTTATTACAAAAATAATAAAGTATGATGATAGCTAATGCGGAAGTTATGATTAATATATAAGTAAACTGACTATCGCTTTTCAGCATAGATCCGGTTGATAAATCGAAAGGAAGAGCCGATCGGACGATTACGTCTTTATATTTCCGGGCGGAATAAAAATAATCTTTTCCCGGACGTGTTTCGGAACTTCGTAAAGAATATCCGATTTCGGAATGAATTGCTTGATCTATTTCCGGCCGTTTTTTGTGGTTGGGCAGAGGGATAGAATCGTTATGCCCGCTGTCGGTAATGACTTTTCCGTCCAGAGTCGTAATGGTTACACGTAAGTTTTTGTCGGTAATTCCGGCTATTATAGAGTCAAGTTTGGCTTCGGTCATTTGTGAAGAAGAATATTCTCTATATATCAGATTATTGTAATCTTGAAGAATCGAATTAAGCATTCCTTTTCGAGTCTCTTTATCCAGATTGAACTGGGTAAAGAAAATGACCAAAATGAATGTGATAAACAAAGAAGCTATCGATATGAAAAGCTCTATGTGAAAAGGTATTCTGCGTTTGTCTTTTTCAGTATAACTCATTATTTTAGCTTTAGTCAAGCATTTTCGAAACAGTATCCATATCCCAGACGGGTCACGATATTTTTCCCGTATTCTCCTATTTTTTTTCTTAATCGGGTGATATTCACGTCTATTGTGCGGTCTAATACATATACCTCGTCACTCCAGACACGGGATAGTATTTCTTCACGGGAGAAAACGTGACCTTGATTTCCTAATAAAAGTTTCAGAATTTCGAACTCTTTTTTGGTCAGCGTAATTTCTTCTCCTTTGATTGTTACTTTTTTTTGTGGTATATTAACAAGAAGTTGATCGAAGGAGAGAGTTTCTTGATTTGTATTGTTATCTGTTGCCGTTCGTCGCAGAACTGCCTTTACCCGAGCGATAACTTCTCTTATTGAGAAAGGTTTAGAAATATAATCATCTGCTCCGAGATTGAATCCGGTCAGTCGATCGTTTTCCGTATCTTTTGCTGTTAAAAAAATAATTGGAATTTTAGCTTTATTATCATCTTTACGAATGATGTTTGCCATTTTGAATCCGCTGATTTCTCCCATCATTACATCCAGCATGAGCAGATTATATACCGACAGATCTTTCTTTAGTGCTTCTTCTGCAGAATTAGCAGTATCTACTTCATAACCTTCTGTTTCGAGGTTAAACTTTAGTATTTCGCAAAGATCTTCTTCGTCATCGACTACCAGAATTCTGTAATTTGTCATAACTGTTTATTTTTTATTGCAATACAAAAGTCAGAAAACACTGTTTCGTTAGTGTGAAATATATATTACAAAGATATTACTTTGCAAGGGGGTAATTTTGTTCTTTTGACAAAGATAAAAATAAAAATTTGTTTGATCAGGTAAGAAAAACATTTGATTGGTATTAGGGTGAGGCATTCATTATTTATTGACAGAAAAGGGGTGTGCCGTTCTCAGATGTTCTAAAGAACAACTTGCTGTCGGAGAATCAAAAAATTGCGTATATTTGCAAAGAGAAAAAACTAAGAAAAAATAAATGAAGAATATTCGCAATTTTTGTATTATTGCACATATAGACCACGGAAAAAGCACATTGGCCGACCGTTTATTAGAGTTTACGAATACCGTAGCTGCAAAGGATTTGCAGGATCAGGTATTGGATAACATGGATTTGGAGCGGGAGAGAGGTATTACGATCAAGAGTCATGCCATACAGATGGAATATATATATAATGATGAAAAGTATATATTGAACTTGATCGATACTCCGGGACATGTTGACTTTTCATACGAGGTGTCCCGTTCTATTGCAGCTTGTGAAGGGGCTTTGTTGATTGTAGATGCGTCTCAGGGCATTCAGGCGCAGACGATTTCCAATTTGTATATGGCAATCGAAAATGATTTGGAGATAATACCTGTTGTCAATAAAGTAGATCTTCCCAGCGCAATGCCCGATGAAGTCGAAGATCAGATCATTGAATTGATCGGTTGTAAGCGAGAAGAGATAATACGTGCCAGCGGTAAGACCGGTGTCGGAGTTGAAGAAATTCTTCAATCGATTATCGAACGTATTCCTGCACCGACAGGTGATCCGGAAGCTCCTTTGCAATGTCTTATATTCGACTCTGTATTCAATCCGTTTAGAGGAATCATCGCATACTTTAAGATTATGAATGGCGTGATTCGGACAGGTGATAAAGTAAAGTTTGTTGCTACCGGTAAAGAATATGAAGCCGATGAGATAGGGGTACTTAAGTTGGATATGTCTCCTCGAAAAGAACTTGGAACGGGTGATGTAGGATATATTATTTCAGGAATAAAAACATCTCGGGAGGTAAAGGTTGGAGATACGATTACACATATAGCACGTCCGTGCGATAAAGCAATCGATGGTTTTGAGGAAGTGAAACCTATGGTGTTTGCAGGAGTATATCCGATCGAAAGTGAAGATTTCGAAGATTTACGAGCATCTTTAGAAAAGTTGCAATTGAATGATGCTTCACTGACTTTCCAGCCTGAGTCTTCGGTTGCATTAGGCTTCGGTTTTCGTTGCGGTTTTCTTGGGTTACTACACATGGAGATAATTCAGGAACGGCTCGATAGAGAATTTGATATGGACGTTATCACTACAGTACCTAATGTATCCTATAAAGTATATGATAAAAAAGGAAATGTGACAGAGGTACATAATCCGTCCGGTTTGCCCGATCCTACTTTGATAGAAAAAATAGAAGAACCTTATATAAGGGCCTCTGTTATAACGGCAACCGATTATATCGGGCCGATTATGACGCTTTGTCTGGGAAAACGAGGAGAGCTTATCAAGCAGGAATATATTTCGGGTAACAGAGTTGAGCTGATCTATGATTTGCCTTTGGGTGAGATTGTTATCGATTTTTATGACAAGTTGAAAAGTATCTCTAAAGGATATGCTTCGTTCGATTATCATCTCCACGATTTCAGACCATCTAAATTAGTTAAACTGGATATTTTGTTAAATGGAGAGTCGGTAGACGCATTATCTACTTTGACGCATTTTGACAATGCGGTTTCGTTTGGGCGGCGTATGTGTGAAAAACTGAAAGAACTGATTCCCCGCCAGCAATTTGATATTGCTATACAAGCTGCAATCGGTGCAAAAATCATTGCTCGTGAAACCATAAAGGCCGTGCGTAAAGACGTTACGGCAAAATGTTACGGGGGGGATATAAGTCGTAAACGGAAACTTTTGGAAAAGCAGAAAAGAGGGAAAAAACGAATGAAGCAGATCGGTTCGGTAGAAGTACCACAAAAGGCTTTTCTTGCCGTGTTGAAATTAGACTGAAATAAACTTTATATCGGTTTTGACAAAGGAACATTCTTTATGAGGATGTTCCTTTTTTATATCGTTTTTTTGCCGAAAAATATTATTTTTGCGTTGTATATCTGATACTGTTTAGATTTGGAGCGTCGTATTGCGATGTGAGTAGAATTATTTATATATTTCTGTATGGTTTAGACAGTTTCTTTAAAAAAACAGATAATAATTAAACTGTGACAGCTTGATTTCTGTTCTACAAAAAGTTAAGATTTTTAAGTTATGAAAGATTCTATTTTTGCAATCCGTCGTACATTACAAAATTATACGAATGGCGGGTACGTATTAATTATGGTAACGGTATTGGCCATGATTATAGCCAATTCTCCTTTAGCATCGATGTATTTTTCTTGGTGGGATGTTCCTGTCTCATTGCAGATAGGAAGTTTCAATCTGTTCAGCCACCACGGAGAACCGATGACTCTGATGCAATTTATAAACGATGCTCTTATGGCAATTTTCTTTTTCTCCGTAGGACTCGAGATAAAAAGAGAAGTGTTGGTAGGTGAATTATCATCAGTGAAGCAGGCTTTATTACCGGTTATCGCTGCGGTAGGGGGTATTGTGTTGCCAATTCTGATTTTTCGAATGGTTGCCGAAGGAGAAGATATATTAAGAGGAAGTGCGATTCCGATGGCTACCGATATCGCATTTTCTTTAGGTATTTTAAGTATGTTGGGTAGAAGAGTGCCTATCGGATTGAAAATATTTTTGGCTACTTTGGCAGTAGCGGACGATGTCGGAGGAATCTTGGCAATAGCGATATTTTATTCAGGAGAAATCTATTTTACCTATTTGCTTTATGCTTTTGGGCTGTTAGTGGTTCTACTAATGGGTTCGAAATGGCATATTAATAGTAAAATGTTCTATATATTGATCGGTATTGCTGTTTGGTTTTTGTTTCTCAATTCGGGAATACATCCGACTATTGCCGGAGTTTTGGTCGCATTTTGCGTACCGGCACATCCTGTGATGCATACCGAAAAATTTATTAACAAAATTAGAGATACGGTTTCCCGTTTTCCGGCATCTGAAAATCAAGAAAGTGGTGAGACACATATTTTGAGTAAAGAGCAGTTGAATTTATTAAAGTGTGTCGAATCAGCCTCCGATAAGGTTATTAGTCCGTTGCAAGATCTGGAAGACACATTGCATCCCCTCATAAATTATTTGATTATTCCTTTATTTGCTTTTGCTAATGCCGGCATAGCATTAGATGGTTTTGACCTCTCTTCTGTTTTCCAAGGGGTCAGTCTGGCAATATTTTTAGGACTTGTATTGGGAAAATTCTTCGGAATATTCTCTTTTACTTTTATTGCAATAAAGATGAGATGGGTGCCTATGCCTCATGGAGCTACATGGAAAACGATTGCAGGAGTATCTGCTTTAGGAGGAATAGGATTTACCGTTTCTCTTTTCATTGCAAATCTTTCGTACGGTGATATGCCCGGAGGTGAATTATTACTGAATCAGGCAAAAATGGGTATTCTGTTAGGTTCATTACTTGCCGGTATTATCGGTTATACATTATTGAATTTGTTTTTACCGAAACATTTGTCCGATGAGGAATTATGAATAGACAAAAAACATAAAAAAGATAAGGCTGTCATCCCGACAGCCTTATCTTTTTTACTACTTAATTAACCTAAACCTTAATTCCATGAAAATCTGTATCAAATATAAAGATATGTTTTCGTATAAAACAAATATGTCGATCGGAATAGTTTTTTATTTAACATGATTTGTTAAATGTGGATAGCGAGTTAACAAAATAAAGGTTCTTTGTTAACATTTTGTCGCTTGCTTTTAAATAGATTCTTAGAATATTTGAAGAACTTTTCTCAATATGATATTGTTCTATTGTAAAAACTATTTTTATGATATTAGTAACGGACATTGTCAATTGTTTAGGTAATGATGTACTGGTTGCTTTAGATGAAAAGAGATCTGTAATACCTGTTCGGGTAATGGCAGATCGACAGCAGGGTTTGCCATCTCTTAAATATTTAAATACCGAGATATCTGAAGTATCCTTGTTTGATATGCCTTCTTTAGATAAGGCTTTTCAAGATATCGACCGACTTTTGATTTGTAATTCTAATTTTTTGCAAGATCACCGATCGGCATATACCAATTTAATAAGGTGTGCTCAGGGAGCGAAGGTCGGACATATTATGTTTGTCAGTTCTGTTTCTCATTCCGGGATATCTTCCCGGATGGTACGTGAGGATAGGGAAATCGAAAGTCTTATAAAATCATCGGGAATACCTTATACGATTCTTAGAGTCAACATGTTGATGGAATATCTCCCTTTCTTTATAGGAACGTCGATCGAAGGTCGGCATATCTATTATCCGGGAGGAAATGGTCGTATAGGTTTTGTCTCTTCGAAAGATGTGGCGGAAGTCATCTCTGAATTATTGATAGAGAATAAGCCTGAAAATAGAGTATTTACGTTGACGCATGAGATTTCATACTCTTTTGAGGATATTGCAGATAAACTCTCTCGACAAATGGGATATAAGATAGAGTACGAGCCGATAGACCTCAGTATATATGAAGAAGCACTTTTAGATATGCATTTGTCGATATTTGTTGTAAAACGATTAAGTTCTGTTGCTGTTGCTATAGTTCGCAATGAGTTCGATCAGACTGGTTATACGCTGCAAAAGTTGTTGAATAGGGAAAATTCTTTGCCGAAATTGAAATCCGGAATTAAAAGTTGGTTTTTTAAAAAGGATTCTGCATCGTTGGAATGGACTCATTCTTTGACTTCATTATCAGATTATCTGCGTTTGGCATATTCTGTATGATTTTGATTTGTTTGTCTATATTTTCATTATCTTTGAAATATTGTTTGTTTTTTTAATACCGAAATTTCACGGACGTTAGGCAATGATGAATGTTTTTATACTGAGAAAATAATTAAAAGTATTGATATTATGAAAAAGTGTTTTATAATGGTATTATCCTTGACGGCAATATTTCTGGTTGCCTGCAAAGGGAAAAAGCTTATAGATAAACAAGAGTTGGCATCTCAGGAATGGGTATTATCCGAATTTAAGAATGGAGATACACTGCAAAAATTGCCGGCTGAGAAATTGACAATATTTTTTACCGATACAAATACCGTTTACGGTATGGCTGGTTGCAATCGTTTTATGGGGCGTTATGAATTGTCTAAAGAAAAAGGTTTTGTGATGGACCCGGGAGGTATGACTATGATGGCTTGTCCGGATCTTGAATTTGAAGACATATATATGAAAGCATTGTCCGGTTCTCATTTTGCATCGATGGAAAATGAAAGGCTTATTATTGAAGGGAATGACGGAAAGACTGTTTTGATATATGAACCTTATGTTAAGGAAGTGGGAGTGGCTATGGATGAACATGGCTGTAACGCGGCTGCCGGATATATGTGGTCTGAAGTAAAAAAAGATTGCATCCGCATATTTGAGACGGGAATACGGATGAATTCGCAAACTGATAAAAATGCTACTTCTTCGGCCTTTTTGGTTTTCTCTCCCGATTCATTGCAAGTAGAGTTATTCCTTCCTGAAGAAGATATTCAGCCTGTGTTGGACCGCCGTTCTTTGCCGAAAGGCGGGTATGCATGGAATCAGGAAGATGATGATACATATAATGTAACAAAAGAAGACGACATCTGGGTTATTAGCCGTCGAGGGGTTGTTCTGTACACTTCTGTTTCAGACGCGAAATGACAAGTTTGAATTATAATAAAAGTCACTCTAAACCATTCGATTTTAGAGTGACTTTTTTGTTTGGAAATAAGTATTTTAAAGGATGAATTTATAATTCATATCCCCAGTCCTTCAAAGCAAAGTCCCAATTGTTCTCTACGATGCGTACTGTTTCTTCTTCGTATTTATATTGGTTCTTTTTATATCCCTTTTTTGTATCCAAATAAGCTTCGATTGCCGGACGGGCATTTTCAAAACCGGGAATAGATAGCGATTCGTAAATATTCTTGGTCATCTCCAAGGCATTCTTTTCGAAATCTTCGAATTTGACCTCTATAAGATTCCCTTTGGGGATAAGGTTTTTGTCTTTTTCATATTTGCAATATAAATCTCGGTATGTCTTGACAATATTATCTTGAATTTCCTGGTTCGAGAAATCTTCTAATTTCAAAGGTTGTATGGTGTTTGTAAAGAAACTTCTTGTCGATTCGAATACGGTATATGGGTTTCTCATCAAATATATGAATTTCGCATTCGGGAACATCTCCAACAATTGAGGTATTCTTCCCGTATGAGGCGGATTTTTTGACAAAAAGCGACTACCTTTCGTATTCCACAGCGACACTTTGATCAAACGTTCGAAAACAGATTTAAATGCTTCCAGTTCTTTAGGTGTAATATCTTCAAAAAGCAGATACTTTTTACTGTATTCTTGCCAATATTTTGGGAAAAACCAAAAATTGTAAAAAGAATATGGTATCATATTGGACAATGCAAATTCTTCTTCTTGAGGAAGATCCACTTTTAACTCCATGTTATCAGTCGGTCTTTTATCCGGCATAAGCAAGGATGTCTGTTTCTTGAAGAACGATTGTCCGAATAACATCAAATTGGGAAATACGGTTTGATAAGTTGTATTATATCCGAATTGTTTATCGCAGGAAAATACATTATGGACAAAAGTTGTTCCGCTTCTCCAGTGACCGAGTATGAATACCGGATCATTTTCTATTTTTTTATCTGCAAGTAACTTTTTGTACTTGCGATCTTCGAATGGTTGTAATAAACTCAATAACCGGCATACTGATTTTGTCAAGTAATATTTTTGTTTATACCCTTTATCGACAATGCGCCCCTCGGTAACTCCTTTAAATGTTTTCCAGTCTGCACCAACAAGAGTGTTGATCGGAAGTTTCGAAAATTCTAATAAACCCATATTATGATAACTTGATGTTGATGATGTCCTCTACTGCCGAAGATATATTTTGACAAAATACTGTGCATTGGTCGTTTTCGGAACTTATCGTATCGTTTGTTTTTTCATCGGATAATCGTATGGTAACCGTCTTTTCCGGAACATCGGTGATTTCATTTCGCGAATCGATGCAAATTACAATAATACCCTGTTCTTGTAGAGCAAAACCTAAAGATAGCATATCTTTTCCTGAGACGCCCAAGGTTTTGGAGTCGAATACGACTGCAATGTGGCCTGTGTCGAATAAACGTCGTTCCAATATCCCTGAAAACTCTCTGACCGAAGAGAGTTCTTTTCCGGAAATAACGAATAATTTTCCTTGCTGTCCTAACGTTTTTATGCGTTCTTCTGTCGAAACGAGGGATTTTCCCTCTCTCATGCGTTCACAATCTTCTTTTGTAATGGTTGATGCAAGATCCGATTCATCTACTTGATCGATGATCATTCCTACGGCGCAGGTATTGTTGGTAATCGGATCGATCAAAATAAATGCTCCGCAACTTTTATTTTGTTTGTAAGGATCGAAAAATAAAGGCTTGTTAGTCATGAATACGGCACGACCGATCTCGTTTAATTGGAGATTCTCGGTCATGGATTGTTCCATGGTATTAACATCTACTTTATAGCGGATCTGGTCTATTCTGACTCTTGTCGTATTTGTTGTATGTTTAATGTAATATTGCAAATCCCTGTCCATAGGTTTTTCATCCATCCACACGAGCATTGCTTCAAAATTTCTGCTGATACGGGGAAGATTATCGGGATGTACGAGCATTTCACCTCTCGATAAGTCTATTTCATCTTCTAATGTAATAGTAATCGATTGGGGAGAAAAAGCTTCATTTAATTCTCCTTCATATACATGAATCCCTTTTACATGGGATATTTTTCCTGACGGAATAGCCATGACCTTATCGCCCTTACGCACGATTCCGGAGGATATCTTCCCGGAAAAACCTCTGAAGTCTAAATTGGGGCGCAATACATATTGTATCGGGTATCTGAAGTCTTTTAAGTTATGGTCGTTGGCAATGTGTACGGTTTCGAGAAAGTCAAGTAAGGCAGTCCCTTTATACCAAGGCATATTGTCCGATTTATCTACGACATTATCTCCTTTTAAAGCCGACAATGGGATGCAGTTGATGTCGGGAATGCCCAATGGAGTTACAAATTGCTTGTACTCATCTACTATTTTGTCGAATACCTGTTGGTCATACTCTACAAGGTCCATTTTATTAACCGCCAAAACTACATGCTTAATGCCGAGAAGAGATACAAGATAAGTGTGTCGGCGTGTTTGGGTAATAACACCGGTGCGTGCATCGACGAGAATAATTGCAAGGTTTGCTGTCGAGCCTCCGGTGATCATGTTTCGGGTATATTGTTCGTGACCCGGAGTATCGGCAATGATAAATTTCCGTTTGTTTGTAGAAAAATATCGGTAAGCTACGTCTATTGTGATGCCTTGTTCACGTTCAGCTTTTAGCCCGTCTAATAATAGAGCGTAGTCGATGTTGTCACCTGCGTTTCCGACTCGCTTGCTGTCACGTTCCAAAGCATCCAGTTGATCTTCATACAATTTCTTGCTGTCAAAAAGCAAACGACCTATTAATGTCGATTTCCCGTCATCTACCGAGCCGGCAGTTAGTAAACGAAGTAAATCTTTTTTCTCGTCTTGGTCGAGAAAATCGGATATATTTAGTTTTGTTGCCATCTTTTCTGTCCTTAAAAATAACCTTCTCTTTTTTTCTGTTCCATACTGGCTTCTTGATCGAAATCTATTACCCGAGTCGTACGTTCCGATTTGGTAGTAACCATCATTTCCTCTACGATTTTTTCAATAGTATCGGCATCAGACTCTATCGCTCCTGTAAGAGGATAACACCCTAAAGTGCGGAATCTGACTTTCATCATTTTTGCCTTTTTACGGTATTCTTCGGGCATTCTGTCGTCATCTACCATGATTAGATTTCCATCTATATTGACGATCGGACGTTCTTTGGCAAAATACAAAGGAACAATAGGAATATTTTCTAACCGGATATATTGCCATATGTCGAGTTCTGTCCAGTTAGAGAGAGGAAATACCCGAATCGATTCACCTTTGTGCACTCGTGCATTGTAAATATCCCAAAGTTCGGGGCGTTGGTTTTTAGGATCCCATTGATGAAAACGATCGCGGAATGAAAAAATACGTTCTTTTGCACGAGACTTTTCTTCATCTCTGCGAGCTCCACCGAAAGCAGCGTCGAACTTATATTTATCGAGAGCATTTAAAAGAGCTTGGGTTTTCATTAAATCCGTGTGAACTTTACTTCCGTGAGTAAAAGGGCCAACACCGGCTTTGAAAGCTTCCATATTAGATTCCACGATCAAATTCCAGTCATGCTCTTTGGCATATTTGTCTCTGAATTCGATCATTTCTTTAAATTTCCATTTAGAGTCGATATGCATTAGAGGGAAAGGCGGACGTCCCGGAGCAAAAGCTTTTTCTGCCAGACGTACCATTACAGAAGAATCTTTCCCTATGGAGTATAGCATTACCGGATTTTCAAATTCCGCCACTACTTCCCGTATAATGTGTATGGCTTCTGATTCCAGTTCTTTTAAATGACTTAGTTTATAAGTTGACATGTGTTGTTCTAATTTAATTTTAGGCGCAAAAATACTCATTCAGTAAGATACTGAACCGAATTAAATGTTAAAAGAAACTATTCTTGGAAAAACAGTTTTCTTAAGGATTGCTACACTCTCCTCTAAACTTTGAGTAGATGTATCGATTGTCAGATCAGGCTGTTCCGGAATTTCAAAAGGTGAAGATATACCCGTGAAGTCTTTTATTTCACCTTTTCTTGCCTTTTTATATAACCCTTTTACATCGCGTTGCTCACACACTTCAAGCGGAGTGCTTACATAAATTTCCATAAAGTCGTCTTTACCTATTATATCGGCAGCCATTTGCCGTATTTCGTTTGTCGGACTGATGAACGCAGCGATGGTGACAATTCCGCAATCTACAAACAGTTTAGATACTTCAGCGATCCTCCGAATATTTTCAATTCGGTCGGCTTCAGAAAAACCGAGATTGTTATTGATGCCGCTGCGAATATTATCGCCGTCGAGGATTCGGCATAATATACCGTTTTGGTATAATTCTCTTTCCAGTGCGATGGCTAATGTACTTTTCCCAGAACCCGATAACCCTGTGAACCAGAGCATAAGACCTTTTTGTTTCAGAAGATTTTCCCGGTCGCTACGTTGCAGCATTCGATCGAATATAGGGTAAATATGTCTCTCTTCCATATTATAATTATTTTATAGGTGTAAATTCCCAAATGAGGGGGATCAATATGATAGATAAAATAAATATTATTAAATTGAGCGGTAGTCCTATTTTAAGGAAATCTTTGAATTTGTAACCTCCGACACTTTGTACGATCAGATTGGTCTGATATCCGATCGGAATAGAAAAACTTGCTGATGCAGCGACACAGATTGTAATAAAAAACGGCATCGGATCTACACCTAATTCAGTGGAGAGTGATAGCGCTATCGGAAAAGTAAGTGCTGCTGCGGCATTGTTCGTGATCGTTTCGGTGCAGATGTTGGTGATAAGAAATAATGCAGCCAGTACGGCATGCGGACCATAATCTTTCACTATATCTATAATTACACCGGCGATAATATTGGCTATTCCAGAGTTTGTCATTGCCTGACTAATTGCAAATGCCGATGCTATGGCGATCAATACATCCCAACTTACGTATTTTGTATATTTTTTTGCCGGGAATATTTTTAATGCAGTCATGGCAAATAAAGCGGCGGCAGCGAAGTAGAACATATCTATTTTCATACCGTTGACTTTGGGCATATATTCCCCGATTGTCGCTCCAACAATCATAAAGATAAGAATGACCGAAGCAAGCCAACGTCGGCTTTTTTGTTGAGGAATTTCAAAATCTCCGGCATCGGATACGAGATAAAACACTTTTGAATCTCCCCATGTCGATATGAAAGAGTCATCCGTAAGTAGAACGAGGTTGTCACCTTCTTGTAGTTTTAATTTATTCAAACCGGTAGTGATGCGTTCTCCGTTACGATTTACGGCGGTGACAATTCCTCCATAATGTCGGAAAAAGTCGAATTTACCCAATGTTTGCCCGATACCGGGGAAGCGTGGTCCTAAAACAACTTCTACCAATTTTACGGCTGATTGGATAAAGTCTTTATCTACATTTTGTAAACAAGTCAGTTTTATTCCCTCTATGCTGATAAGCGTTTTTAAGCTGGAAGATTTTCCTGCCAGAATAATTTGGTCTGATGCCCGTAAAATAATACGTTGCTTATCAGCCGGCATGAAGCTATTGTTACGATATACTCCATAAACGCTCATTTGAGGAATTTCCTTAAAATGTCCGTGATCTATTACCGCTCCTGTCAGGAGGCTGTCTTCAGGAACGATCGCATCGAAATAATACTCTTTTATTTCTTTCCCGGTATCTCCGTTGAGATTATTTCCCGGCAGTAATTTTTTGCTGGCAATGAAAATATAGATAAGTCCCGCGATTGTTATGATAATGCCGATTTTGCTTAGTTCGAACATTTTTAGACCTTCGTACCCTGATTCTTGCATCATCCCATGAACAACAAGATTGGTCGAAGTTCCTATTAAAGTACAGAGTCCTCCCAAAATGGTAGCGTATGAGAGGGGAATCAAAAATTTTTGCGAAGGCATATTTACAAATTCCGCCCATTTTTTAATGATCGGGGCAAAAATAACGACTACAGCTGTGTTGTTTAGAAATGCAGAGATGAAACTAATCGTCGGAAGCATCCTAAATTGAGCTTTTCTGACAGACGTCTTAGTTTGGGGCAATATTTTTTTTATCAAATAATCCAGAGCTCCGGATCTTCTGACCCCTTCACTGACCAGAAATAAGATGGCAACCGTTATCATCCCTTGGTTGCTGAATCCTGCTACCATTTCTTTGGGAGTAATAATTCCCATGAGCATAAAACCTATAGCCACCAGCAATAATGTAAGACCGGGTCTCATTTTATCCATTGCCAGGACAATCAACATGGCTATCAGGGCGGTTAAAACAATAATAGCATCTATACTCATTTCGATGTATTCAAAATTTATTCAGGCTTATTCAACTATAAACCAGGGATTAAGTAAATTTTCTTTATTATAGGAGATTGGTGTTTGCCGGTCTGTATGGTATATTTCTTTCCCTGCTGCACGAGCTATTGCATGTCCGGCAGCCGTGTCCCATTCCATTGTCGGGGCAAAACGCGGGTAAATATCAGCATTACCTTCACTTACGAGGCAGATTTTTATAGAGCTTCCTATTGAAGTTGTTACTAAATCTGGGTGTTTTTGTTGTAATTCTGCAATAAAAGAAGCTGTTTCAGGACTCAAGTGTGAACGGGACGCTACAACTGTGAATGGACGTTTTTCTCTTTTAATCGGTAATTGAATAGCAAATTGTCTTAAATTTTCGGCAGACAAATTTTCAGGTTTTGCATCAATATTTTCGATTTTATATGCTCCGTATCCGGTCAGACCGTAATAAAGAGTTCTTTTTACAGGAACATAGATTACACCCAATTCAGGGACTCCGTTTATTACAAGGGCTATGTTGACGGTAAATTCTCCGTTACGTTTAATAAATTCTTTAGTTCCGTCTAAAGGATCTACTATCCATAATTTTTCCCATGATTCGCGAATAGAATAGTCAATACTTTTTCCTTCTTCACTTAATACCGGATAAGGAGTTTGATTCAGAAAAGATAAAATTATTTCATTTGATTTTTTATCGGCTATCGTGAGAGGAGAATTATCTGCTTTTTGTTCGATCTTGAAATCTGCGTTCGGATCGGAATATATTTTAATAATCTCTGAGCCTGCTTCAATGGCAGCACGGATAGCAGTATTTAATTCATTTTGCATATTTTCGGATAAAAACAAGGTATAAGCAAATGCTTGATTCCCTAAAATGAAGTTACAAAGATAATAAAAACTTTATTATATACTGTGAGAAATTTGATAATGAGTAAAAGTTTGGTAGCGATTTTGTTGGAATAGGAATAAATATATTTTCGGGAAAAACGTAAAAATGACCTGATAATATTTCTTTATTGTAAATATATATTTTTTCTTTTAGTTGATTGAAAATAGTATACATTTATGATATAATCCATATATTTGATTCAAAATAAATTATTATATCATGGCAGGTGATAATATAGTGGTCTTTATGACTTTCGGTGATTTGACGGAAGCATATCTTGTTAAAGGTATATTAGATGATAATGCAATTCCGTCTTTTATATCGGATGAGAATGTTTTGTCGGTTTATCCTTTATATAATCAAGGACTAGGAGGAATAAAATTGTCTGTGTTTGAGAGAGATCTTGAGAGTGCGATAAGATTAGTTAAAGAGCAACAAGAAGCTTCTTTTATTCCTGAAGATCAAAAAGGTGTGAATAGTTTGGTGGATGACGGGCCTGTATGCCCTGTTTGTGGCTCACGAAATGTTGCTTATGGAGCTTCTGTCCAACATAAATATAATTGGTTGACTATATTTATATCCATATTCCTTCAGGTATATCCGTTTGCAATCCGTAAGAGGTTTCATTGCTTTGATTGTGGAACAGATTTTAAATATAGGAAGAATTAAATATCTGTCAAAAAGCCATTTTTTTACGATATATTAGGACTTGCTGATTATCTTTGTAAAGATTTTAGAGTGGTTTCTCTTTATGAAAAAAGGAATAAGTAAATTAATAATCTGTTTAATTTTATTTTGTATGGGTTGTACGTCTGTAAACAAAGAACATGTTTATGTATTGATTGAAACTGAATTGGGCGATATTAAGGTCAAACTATATAATGAAACGCCTCTTCATAGAGATAATTTTGTCAAATTGGTAAAAGAAGGCTATTATGACGGCCTTTTGTTTCATCGGGTTATAAAAGATTTTATGATACAGGGCGGAGATCCTGACTCTAAAGGAGCTGTTGCTGATAGAACATTGGGGAGCGGAGGACCGGGATATACCCTTCCTGCAGAAATCGTGTATCCTTTATACTTCCATAAAAAAGGAGTTTTGGCTGCGGCTCGTCAGGGAGATGAAGTGAATCCGAAAAAAGAGTCTTCCGGATCTCAGTTTTATATAGTTACCGGAAACGTATATTCTGAAGGGAAATTGAAAAGTTTGGAACAGCAGCTCACTCAAATGAAAGAACGGAATATCTTTAATCGTTTGGTGGGAGAGCATAGGTCGGAAATTATGCAGTTGCGTAAAAATCGTGATCAAGAAGGGTTGATGGCTTTGCAAGATACTCTTATTGCTCGGACTCATGAAATTTTGATGGAGGAAGGTCCGGTAATGTTCACTCCGGAGCAAAAAACGGCATATACATCGGTGGGCGGTGCTCCTCATTTGGACGGTGAATATACTGTATTCGGTGAAGTCGTCGAGGGGCTGGATATTGTTGATAAAATACAATCGGTGACTACCGGTAAAGCTGATCGCCCGAAAAAAGATATTTCAATGCGAATGAAAATTATAGAATAGTGATTCGGATTAATAGATATTGTCTGTCAAATGGATTGCGTTTAATTCACCATCAGGATAAAGAAACTCAGATGGTGGCATTAAACCTTTTGTATGATGTCGGGTCTAAGGATGAAAATCCGGATTGTACAGGGTTTGCTCATTTGTTTGAGCATCTGATGTTCGGTGGGTCTGTTAATATTCCCGATTTCGATACTCCGTTGCAAAAAGCCGGTGGTGAGAATAATGCGTGGACAAGTAATGATATAACGAATTATTATTCGGTAGTTCCGCGTCAGAATGTAGAAACAGCTTTTTGGCTGGAGTCGGATCGTATGTTCGGGCTTGATTTCTCGGAAAAAAGTCTGTCCGTACAGAAGCAAGTCGTAATCGAAGAATTTAAGCAGCGTAACCTGAATCAGCCGTACGGTGATATTCCGTTATTGATAAGGCCATTGGCATATAAAGTGCATCCGTACAGGTGGCCTACGATAGGGAAACGGGTTGAGCATATCGAACAGGTAAAACTGGAAGATGTGAAGTCGTTCTTTTATAAACATTATGCTCCGAATAATGCCATTTTGGCAGTTACGGGAAACATCTCTTTTGAAGAAGCTGTTGAACTTACCGAAAAATGGTTTGGCACGATAGAGCGAAGAGATATAGAGCCTCGGAATTTACCGGCAGAGCCTGTTCAGAAGTCTGCACGGTTTCAGGAAGTTTCACGTTCTGTACCGTTAGATTCGATTACGAAGGTGTATCACATGTGCCGGAGAATGGATAAAGAATATCATTGCTTTGACTTGTTATCCGACATACTATCCAATGGACGATCTTCCCGGTTGTTTCAACGGCTTGTTATGGATCGGAAACTGTTTGCCGATATAGATGCCAGTATTACAGGTGATATAGATGCCGGATTGTTTATGATCAAGGGAAAAGTCAATAAAGGAATTTCTTTAGAGGAGGCAGATCGTGCTATTGTTGAAGAGTTGCGTAGATTGGGAGAGAATGAGGTGTCGGCGTATGAATTGCAAAAAGTAGTCAATAAATTTGAGTCAAACGATCTGTTTTCCAATATTAATTACTTGAATAAAGCAACTAATTTAGCCTATTACGAATTATTGGATAGAGCCGAAAATATCGATAGTGAAATGGAAAAATATAAAGGTATCACTTCCCGTATGCTGAAAGAAGTAGCAGAAAGAGCATTTGTTGAGGAGAATAGTTCTACTCTATATTATCGTGCAGACGGAGACTTATCATAAACCGTTTTTGCATATATAGTAGAATTGATAAAATCCATTTTGTGATTTTAGAGTAGTTAGATTAATATAAGAAAGACAATCAATACAGGTAGAAACGGGGCTGTAGAGATTTTGCCCGATAACCTTTATTGTGAATAAATGGGGGAATATATGCGATTTAAGTTGATACTTACAGTAAATTCAGAACATTCTGGAAATGTACTTCCGGTGAGTTACCAATATGAATTATCTTCTTGCATTCATCGAATATTGACTGATAATAAAGAACTGTATGAACAGTGGTTGAGGATGAATGGGTTCTTACCGGAAATGAGTGTGAAATATAGGTTATTATCTATCTCAAATTTTTATATTCCTAAAATAAAAGTCGAAACCGATCGTCTTTTTATTCTTTCGAAAAGAGTACAATTATGGATTTCTTGTTTGCCGGAGCGTGGTACTGAAGATTTTATAAAAGCGCTTTTTGCAGGAAAAATTTTGTTGATAGGAGATCGTCATACTCAAGTAGAATTGCAAGTGGATGACATAATAAAAACAGATATGGATTTTTATCCTGAGACGTTGAGCTATCTTTCATTATCTCCTATTGTATTTGTGCATGTTCGTCCTAATAGAAGTATAGAATATGTGAGTCCCTCTACTCCGGGATATGGAGAGATATTATTGGATCATATTCTGGAAAAGTATCGTCATTTTTATGGGAAAGATTTTTCTGGCGATATGAATTTTAATTTTGAGCTCTTATCTGAACCTAAGCGAAAAGGTATATTTATAAAACGTTTTACAAAAGAAGAATCGAAGATTATCGGTTATATGTATAAATTTAAGCTGACATTGCATCCTGTTTTGCATCAGTTGATTCATAATACCGGATTGGGAGATAAAGTCAATTTGGGATTTGGTTGTATTGAAATTTTAGAATGATTTGCATCTTTGTTTCCGAAAAAAAAGAAATCTTTGAAAAAAGTGAAGCTTTTTATATGATTTGACAAAATAATTTTTTTATTTTGTCTCTCTAAAGTAATTAGCTTTTTTTCTTAAAGAATTTGAATATGATGGACCTTCATGAAGCTCCTTTGTTGGAGAAGTCTGCTCAGGCAGAGGAGAACATTACCACGGAAAATGTTTCTTTACCAGAAACTGCCAAAGAAAATAAATTGGTTGAAAATAAACTATCGCGAGAAGAAATAGTAGCGAGAGTCAAAGAACTTGTAGATCAACCTGTCGAGTCTGTAAAAGACGAGATAGATTCGTTGAAACAAAATTACTATAAGCTTCGTAAAAATGAAGTAGAGGAAGCTCGTCGGAAGTTTGAAGAAGAGACTGGTGACACATCAGGATTTACTCCTGAGCCTGATGAGTGTGAAGAGACATTGAAAGGCTTGTTGAATGTGTTTAAAGAAAAAAAGGCAAAACTGCTTGAGCAACAAGAAAAAGTGAAAGAAGAAAATCTTCTGCGTAAAAAATCTATTCTTGAAGAAATAAAGAAAATTACCGAAGATTCTGATAATATCAATAAGCATTATAATGATTTTCAACAATTACAACAGGCATTCAAAGAAATTACGGATGTTCCGGCTTCTGCTGTTAATGAATTATGGAAAAATTATCAATTATATGTCGAGCACTTTTATGATTTATTAAAAATCAACAAAGAGTTGCGAGATTATGACTTCAAAAAAAATCTTGATCTGAAATTGGCAATTTGTGAGTCGGCCGAAGCATTAGCTAAAAATGATGATGTTGTGGCTGCTTTTAAGTCTTTACAAACTTTGCATGACGAGTGGAGAGCTATAGGACCGGTAGCAAAAGAGTTGCGTGAAGATTTGTGGAATCGGTTCAAGGCGGCTTCTACAGTAATTAATAAGGCTCATCAGCAGCATTTTGAAATTTTGAAGGCTGACGAGCAAAAAAATGAAGCGGCGAAAATTGCGATATGTGAGGAAATTGAAGCTATCGATATGACTGCGTTGAAATCGTTTAGTGCTTGGGATGAAAAAACAAAAGATATTATAGCATTGCAAGAACGATGGAAAGGTATAGGTTTCGCTTCCCGTAAGGTGAATAATGCTTTATTCGAACGTTTCCGTAAAACATGTGATGAGTTCTTTAAACAAAAGGCGGAGTATTTCAAACGAGTGAAAGACGAGATGTCTCTCAACCTTGAGAAAAAGAAAGCTTTGTGCGAAAAGGCTGAAGCTCTGAAAGACAGTACTGATTGGAAAAATACAACCGATCAGATGATAGCTATTCAGAAAGAATGGAAAACTATAGGTCCGGTTGCAAAAAAATATTCGGATGCTGTATGGACTCGTTTTATTGCGGCTTGCGACTATTTCTTTGAACAAAAAAATAAGCAGACAGCTTCTGTACGTCAAGTTGAACAGGAAAATCTTCTGTTGAAAAAAGCTGTCATTGAAAAACTAAATGCTCTTGACGAAGCAATGGCTCCGAGCGAAGCGGTTGCTTTGGTAAAGACTTTGATGGCCGAATGGAATCAGATAGGACATGTTCCTTTCAAAGAGAAAGACAAAATTTATAAGAGTTATCAGGCTGCATTGGATAAGCATTTTAAACGTTTGAACATGAATGAAACCAAGAATCGTTTAAATTCCTTTACTTCTGCTGTCCAACAAATGGCGTCTTCTGACCAAGCTCAAAATAAATTATATCGGGAAAGAGAACGATTGATGCGTTCGTATGAACATGTTAAAGCGGAGTTGCAGACGTACGAAAATAATATGGGCTTTTTAAATATCTCTTCAAAAAGCGGAGGAGGCATGCTCAAGGAAATGGAACGGAAAATGCAAAAATTAAAAGATGAAATGCAGCTGATTGCTCAAAAAATCGAATTGATCGACGAGAATCTGTAAAATAAGTAAAGATTTGTACGGCTCGTAACAGACTGAGGTTTGTTACGGGCTGTTTTATCGATAATCACATAGATGTTTCTATTGTGAAATAAGTGTTTGATAATATGGAAAGAAGAGATAGAGGACGTTTTATAAGGGGATTGGTTGCAGTTGGAGATTTTTGTTGTATCAATCTTGTTTTCCTTATGGTTTATCTGTTTTTCGATTCAGATATGACCCATCAATTCAATCAGAAAATAGTTTGGCTTTTACTGAATATATCTTATTTCCCGGTAGTATTGATGTTTAATCAGATACATAATACCCGTATTATCTATATCGATTCTTTATTATTGGCGGCTTCTGAGTCGGTAGTATTATTGTTTCTGATTTTTATATTGCTGCTGACATTTTTGCAAATTGAGGTCGGGACGATCGTTCTGCTTACATTTTTTGTAGGTTTCTTTATATCCTTGAATCTTTGGTGGTTATTGGCAAGTAGGGTTCTTAAATATTATCGAAGTAAGGGCTTTAATTTTAAGAGAATCATTATTGTAGGTGCAGGAAAAACCGGTTTGATGCTGTTTCGGGAATTGCATTCTGATTTAGGATATGGGTATAAATTTTTGGGTTTCTTTGATGATAATGCAGAGTTGAAAGGCCAGATTCCCCAATTGTTGGGCGATATCGGTATGGTCGAAAAATTTGCATTGGAAAATAATGTAGACGAAATTTATTGTGCGCTTCCGGGATCTCAGGATGCTAAAATATTAAATTTACTCCAGTTTTCCGAGCGTCATGCCATCCGTTTTTTTATCGTGCCGGAAATCAGCCGTTATGTCTTACGTAGGCTGCATTTTCAGATTATGGGACGAGTTCCGGTATTGTCTGTTCGGGAAGAACCCTTGCAGAGGTGGGAGATGAGGGCAGTCAAACGTTTTTTCGATTTCGTTTTTTCCTCAGTTATTCTTTTACTTTCTCCTTTGTGGTTGCTACCGATAGCTATATGCGTGAAATTGTCATCACCCGGTCCTGTATTGTTCAAGCAAAAACGTACAGGTTTTATGGGACGGGAATTTAATTGTTTGAAATTTCGGACGATGAGGGTAAATAATGAAAGTGATAAACTTCAGGCAACTAAAGGAGACCCCCGTATAACTCGTATCGGTGAGTTTTTGCGAAAGACAAGTCTGGATGAATTGCCGCAGTTTATTAATGTTTTTAAAGGAGAGATGTCGGTTGTCGGTCCTCGTCCTCATATGCTGAAGCATACCAAAGACTACTCGGCGATTATCGATAAATATATGGTGCGTCATTTCATAAAACCCGGTTTGACGGGATGGGCGCAAGTAAATGGGTATCGAGGAGAAACAAAAGAACTTTGGCAGATGGAAAAGAGAGTAGAGTATGATGTTTGGTATATTGAAAATTGGAACTTTATGCTCGATATGAAGATTATCTTTTTAACTTTAATCGGTATTTTTAAAGGTGATAAGAATGCATTTTGATTAGAAAATGTTGGAGACTTATTTGAATTTTCCGGAATTAATTTGAGAATTAAAGTATTAAATATAGAAGCATAGATTATGAAAACTGCAATTGTCGGAACCGGTTATGTGGGTTTGGTAACAGGAACCTGTTTTGCTGAAATGGGAGCGAATGTTATTTGTGTTGATGTTGACCGGACTAAAATCGAAAAGCTTAAAAACGGTATAATTCCCATCTATGAACCGGGCTTAGAAGAGTTGGTTAAAAAGAATTGTAATGACGGACGATTGAATTTTACGACAGATCTGGCTTCATGTATTAATGATGTGGATATTGTTTTTAGTGCGGTAGGTACTCCTCCCGACGAAGATGGAAGTGCCGATTTAAGTTATGTTTTGGAGGTTGCACGTACTATCGGACGCACGATGAATAAATACTTGCTTGTTGTTACGAAGAGTACTGTCCCTGTGGGAACTGCAGCTTTGGTGCGTAAGGCTATACAAGACGAGTTGGATATTCGGAATCTGGATATTCAATTTGACGTTGCTTCTAATCCCGAGTTTTTGAAAGAAGGAAATGCTGTGAATGATTTTATGCATCCCGATCGTGTCGTTGTCGGAGTAGAATCAGAAAAAGCGAAAGCTTTGTTGTCTCGTCTTTATAAACCGTTTTTGATCAATAATTTCCGTATTATATTTATGGATGTTCCATCGGCCGAAATGACTAAATATGCGGCAAATGCGATGTTGGCTACCCGCATCAGTTTTATGAATAATATTGCTAATCTTTGTGAGAAAGTCGGTGCTGATATAAATATGGTGCGTGCAGGAATCGGAAGTGATGAACGTATTGGCAGCAAATTTTTGTATGCCGGTTGCGGATATGGAGGGTCATGTTTTCCGAAAGATGTTCGGGCGTTGATAAAGACTGCGTCGGAAAACGATGTCGATCTTGAAATTCTGAAAGCAGTAGAACGGGTGAATGACGAGCAGAAAATGATTTTGTTTAAGAAGTTGTCTGCTTATTATTCAAATAAGTTATCGGGAAAAACGATTGCGGTTTGGGGGCTTTCGTTCAAGCCGGAAACCGATGACATGAGAGATGCCCCGTCTCTGTTGTTGGTTGATGCTTTGGTCAAGGCCGGATGTGTTGTAAAAGCTTATGATCCTATCGCTATTCCTGAGGCTAAACGTCGGTTAGGCGAGGATCATATTATTTTTGTCGATGATATGTATGATGCTCTGATCGATGCAGACTGTTTGATGTTGGTGACTGAATGGAAACAGTTTAGATTACCTTCTTGGGCAGTTATCCGCAAGTTAATGAAAACCCCTTATATATTGGACGGTCGCAATATCTATGACCGGGAAGAGGTAAAAGCTTTGGGTTTTGATTACGAATGCATAGGACGTTAGATGACTTTGAACCAGAACACTCCGTTACAGATCCTGAAGAAATATTATGGATATGATACATTCCGTCTCCAACAGGCTGAAATAATCGATACGATTATATCCGGTCGCGATTGTTTGGTATTAATGCCTACGGGAGGAGGAAAATCTCTCTGTTATCAGATACCTGCAATTATAAAAGGAGGAACGACGGTTGTCGTTTCTCCTTTATTGGCTTTAATGAAAGATCAGGTCGACACTCTCGATTCGAACGGAATTCCTGCTGCAATGCTGAATAGTTTGCAAAATGAGACAGAAACGGTGAAAGTAAAGATTGCTGCTCGGCGGGGAGATCTGAGACTATTGTATATTTCTCCTGAACGGTTGATGGGTGAGATAGACGGACTGTTGAGAGAAATGAATATTTCTTTATTTGCTATCGATGAAGCACACTGTATCTCGCAGTGGGGACATGATTTTAGGCCTGAGTATAATCGTCTTTCCGTCCTTAAAAAATATTTTCCTAAAGTGCCGTTAATGGCATTGACTGCTACTGCGGATAAGTTGACACGTGAAGATATCGTGACTCAGCTTGCTATGGATAATCCTCAGGTGTTTATATCTTCTTTTGATCGTCCCAATCTCACGCTTTCGGTGCGTAAAAATCTGAATAAGAAGCAAAAACTATCAGCAATACTCTCATTTATAGAACAGCATCCGCGCCAAAGCGGAATAATTTATTGTATGAGTCGGAACAGTACTGAGATATTGGTCCGAGAACTGTCTCAATACGGAATTTCAGTGACAGCTTATCATGCCGGGTTGTCGTCTCGGGAGAGAGAAACGGCACAACAAGCATTCTTGAATGATCGGGTACAGATAATCTGTGCTACGATTGCTTTTGGAATGGGAATCGATAAATCTAATGTGCGGTGGGTCATACATTATAATATGCCTAAGAGTATAGAGTGTTATTATCAGGAAATCGGGAGAGCCGGAAGGGATGGAATGAAAGGCGACACATTGCTGTTCTATTCTTTAGGTGATGTGGTAATGCTTTCAAAATTTGCTGAAGAAAGCGGGCAGAAGAAAATCAATTTGGAGAAGCTTCGCCGAATGCAGCAATATGCAGAATCTCCGATTTGTCGCAGACGTATTTTACTCAGTTATTTTGGCGAAACAGTCGATCATGATTGTGGAAACTGTGATGTTTGCAAGAATCCGCCTCAACGGTTTGATGGATCTGTATTGGCACAGAAGGCTTTGAGTGCTATCGTTCGCACAGAACAACAAGTGACTTTTAATTTGTTGATTGATGTTTTGCGAGGGTCGCATAAAGCAGAAATTCTGAAAAGAAATTATGATAAAATAAAAACATTCGGAGTCGGTTCTGATTTGACATTTCGGCAATGGCAGGGATATCTTTTGCAAATGTTGCAGTTAGGATTATTCGAAATGCTTTATAATCAGGGTGAACGATTATCTGTGACAGAATTGGGTTGGAAAGCCCTTCGGAATGAATTGGAAATTAAGCTTACATGGGTAACCGATGAACCTGTGCAACCGGTAGCCAAAACTCCTAAAAAAACAATGCGTCATGAGGTTGCAGAATTATCTGATGACGAAAAACTTTTTGAAGCATTGCGTGGATTGCGAATGAAACTTGCGGCAGAAGAAGATAAACCTGCTTATACGATATTTACAGATCGTGTCTTACAAGAGATGGTAGAGCGTAAACCTGTTACGCTATATGATTTTGCCCGGATCAGCGGAGTTGGAGAAGCAAAAGTTTCTCGCTATGGTAAACAATTTGTCGATTTGCTTCGTAAAGAATTGAATGTTAAACGAGAAAAAGGCGATTCTTATATCGAGACTTTGATGCTTTTACGTCAAGGACTGACGATCGAGCAGGTTGCAGAAAGCCGGAATTTAAAGCTTGTTACGATTTATTCTCATATAGCAGAATTGATCATATCCCGGAAGTTGACAGATTGGAGCAATTATATTTCGGTTTTTGAAATCGAGTCCGTTGCGAATGTCATATCATCTTCCGAAAGTAAAACTCAAAATCTGAAGCCTATATATGAAGCGTTAAATGGTGAAATAGATTATGGCAAGATACGTTTAGCTTTAGCTGTTCTATCTCTTGAATAATAGTCTGTTTACGTTTATTCGTTCGTTATATTTCTCAAAGAACGGTATAACTTTTCTAAATCTTTAGAATAAAGAGATATGTTGATTTGATCTCCCGGTTTGAGTGAATAATTTTTATTAGAAATACATTCATTGTTTCGAATTACATTTTCTATATGGCAACCGTACGGGAGGTTAATTGTTTTATTTGTTCTGCCGGCGAGATAGGATTCCGTATTTATTTCAAACGGAATAGTAATTCTTTCATCCGATTGTGAATAATTGGCAGGCAATAAGTTTTTGTATAATTGATCATAAATAGGTTTTACTTTCCAAATTTCACTGATAAAATAAGTTATGCCTACGACAACGGTTATTGGTATTAACATATTGAATTTTTGAGTCATTTCGAGTATTAGAATGATTCCGGTAATGGGTGATCTCACTACTGCAGCAAATAGAGCTGACATTCCGATTAGCATGAAAAAGCCAAAATGCTCGGGCGAGAGTATTTCGATCCGAATCAAGAGAAGTGCGAATAATTTTCCTGTAAGTCCACCTATGACCAATAGCGGGAGGAAGATACCTCCCGGAAAGCCAGTTGCGTAACAAAGCGTTGTAAATAAAAGTTTTATGATAATAAGAATTACCAATATCCCCATTTCGGTATGAATAGCATTTGCCTCTTTTAGTAAGAATTTCTCTCCTCCTGCAACTAATCCTGAAAAGAAATATCCTAAAATATAAGTAACAATGATTATTCCGAGAATACGTATGGAGACAGGTATTCGGCTGCCTCTATATTGCTTTTGAAATCGGAGTAATAAATAGTTGAAGGTTTTTCCTATAATAGTCAATAGCGTTGAGAAAAGGATAAATGCAATAGCTATTTCGCCAATATTCATTTCATCAGGGTAGGCCGTATTGATCAAAGTATATGAGTTGACCGTGAATATCTGAGATGCTATCCAGCCGGATATGATTGCAGCTAAAAGTGATGATATGGCGATTTTTACGGAATCGAACTTTTCCACTTCTTCGATGATAAATATCGTAGAAGCCAATGGCGCGGTAAAAGCAGAAGAGAGGCCTGCACTTGCCCCGCCTGTGTATAAATAACGTTGTTCGGAGATGTTAGCCTTTCCCCACTTTCCGATTAATTTTGCAATGAACCCTCCCATCTGGACAGATGGACCTTCTCTTCCTAAAGAAAATCCCATACCTATTCCGGCAACACCTCCTATAAATTTAGCTATTAATGCTTTTAGCGGGTGGATAAATTGAAATCTTCCGAATATCGCACCTTCGATTTGAGGTATTCCGCTCCCTGAGATAATAGGATATTTTTTTACAAGATACCATATTGCTATTCCGATAATCCACATGATTGTTATGATTACCGGATGAAACCACCAAGAGTAAGACGATGAAAAAAGAATGTCCCGTAAATCAGAAGACTTCACGAGTAAATAACGGAAAGGAACAGTAATAAGTCCGGTCATTCCTCCGACTACGATACAGAGCAGATATAATTTTACATGAGAAAATTTCATTATAAACAAGAAGAATACATATTTTCATAGTATAACGTTTTTGTTTTATACTCTGTTCGTAGAAGTCTGAGTTTTAGTGTATATCTTTTTTATTAGGTATATCCGGAGGTAAGGTCTTGTATGATAAAATATGTACGGTTATACCGATGGCTATTGCTATCAAAAGTATGGCTATCCATACTTTAGCTATGATCCATATAGATATTCCTATCGTAATCCATAAAGTTGTTATGGTTATGATCTTTCCTCGTAAAGGGATTGCTTTATATTCATGAAAATTACGAATGCAGTTTCCGAAAAGAGGAATGTTCATGACTTTACGATAAAGATATGGAGAACTGCGAGTATAGAGCCATGCGGTCAGTAGCCAAAACGGGGTTGTCGGGAGTATCGGCACGAATAGACCAATACTCCCTAAAATAAGACATAAAGTCCCAGATACGATATATAATATTTTTTTGTACGAGTCGATTTTTAGCATTATCGGCAAATAAAATCTTCGGTGAGTGAGAATCCTCGTAACAGCTCTTCTGCCGATAGTCTTTTTTTTCCGGGAAGTTGTAGCACTTTTAATCGTAAGCCTCCGTTTCCGCAAGATATTTCAATATATTTTTTGCCGTCTGTATATAAAGTCCCGGGTTTTCCGTTTGTCGTATTTATAACTTCGGTTTCAAATATTTTTACAGTATAGACTGTCTGGCCGGGAGCTTCCCATTCGCACCATGCTGCCGGATAAGGAGATAATCCCCTTATAAAGTTAAATATATCTTTTGCACTTTTATTCCAGTCGATCCGGCAGGTTTCTTTAAAGATTTTGGGAGCAGGCCTTAACGGTTCGTTTACATTGACAGATTCCTGATCGACGGGTGAAACTCTGCCGTCTAGAATTGCATCTACCGTTTCTGTTACCATCGAAGCACCCATAACCATCAATCGATCATGTACCGTTCCTGCATTATCATTATCTGCAATAGGGATACGCTTTTGCATGATTATTTTACCGGTATCTATCTCATGAGTAAGAAAAAAAGTAGTAGCTCCGGTCTCTTTGTCACCGTTGATTATCGCCCAGTTGATAGGTGCTGCCCCACGATATTGGGGCAGGAGGGAAGCATGCAGATTGAATGTCCCTAATCGGGGCATGTCCCATACAACTTCAGGGAGCATACGGAATGCTACGACAATTTGAAGATCGGCATTCCACGCTTTTAATTCGGTCAGGAAGGTTCCGTCTTTTAATTTCTCAGGTTGTAAAAGAGGAAGACCTTGAGAAATTGCATATTCCTTTACCGGAGAAAATTGTATTTTGTGTCCTCGCCCTGCCGGTTTGTCGGGCATCGTAATTACTCCTACGACATTATATCCTCCCTCCACGAGATGTTTTAAACTCTCTACGGCAAATTCGGGAGTCCCCATAAAAACGATTCTTATATTTTTCTTTTCCATGTATATCTGTTAATCTTGAGAATAATGTACTAATACACGCCGGTATGAATTGAATATCTTCGATTTTGAAACAAATCCGACGTATTGATCGTTCTCTACGACCGGAAGATTCCAAGCGTTTGTTTCATCGAATATTTTCATCACTTTTTCCATTGTCATACCTACTTCGATTTTTCCCGGAGGCGCGATCATGAATTTTCGGACAAACATGCGATTGTATAGTTCCGGACGGAACATGATGTTTCTTATATCATCTAATAGTACGATACCGAGTAATTGATTGCGATGATTCGTAACCGGGAATATGTTTCGATGCGATTGAGATATAACTTTTACCATATCCCCTAAACTCATTTCGGGGTGCACTATGAGAAAATCTTTTTCTATAACGCTGTCCATTTTTAATAATGTCAATACGGCTTTATCTTTATGATGAGTAAGAAGCTCTCCTTTTTTGGCCAGACGCATAGTGTATATACTGTGTGGTTCGAAAATTCTGATTGTGCCGAATGCTACGGTAGAGGTGATCATTAGCGGAAGGAAAAGATCATATCCTCCGGTTAGTTCGGCCGTGAGGAAAAGAGCCATTAACGGAGCATGCATAACTGCCGACATGACTCCGGCCATTCCCATAAGAGCGAAGTTTTTTTCGGATAGAGGAACTACTATTTCGAAGTGATTGATCGTATAGGCAAACAGAAAGCCTCCCATACAACCGAGATAAAGGCTTGGGGCAAATGTCCCTCCGACGCCACCTCCTCCGTTTGTCGCACTCGTTGCGAATACTTTAAGCAGCACGATTAAAGCTAAAGTCATAAAAACGACCCAAAAATTATCTCTCCACGGATAAAAAATACTACCGTCTGTGATAACATCAGGATGTCCGCTGAGCAATCGAGTGATAGATTCATAACCTTCACCGTAAAGGGGAGGTAGTAAGAAAATAGATAAACTTAAGATTATAGAACCTAATCCGAACTTTTTCCAAGGATTTCCGAGTTTACGGAATTTCCCTTCGAGCCAGTTCATGACTCTGGTAAAGTAGAGAGAAACGAAACCGCAGAAAATTCCCAAAATAAGAACATACGGAATTCTCTCAGCAATGAAAGGCTCGGTCTGGACGAAACTAAACTGAGCCGTTGGTCCGGTAAAAATATAAGCAACGGTAGCCGCTGTTGCAGAGGAGATAAGTAATGGCATAACTGATGTTGTGGTCAAGTCCATCATAAGTATTTCCAAAGTAAATAGCAGACCTGCAATAGGTGCTTTGAAAATTCCGGCTATACTGGCAGATGCTCCGCATCCGACAAGAAGCATAAGCACACGGGTATCCAGTCTGAAGGCACTACCAATGTTCGACCCTATAGCTGCCCCCGTATATACGATAGGCGCTTCAGCTCCAACAGATCCTCCAAATCCTATCGTAATAGAACTTGCTACTACCGAGGTGTACATATTATGCGGTTTTAATCGACTTTTACGTTGTGAGATAGCATATAATATGCGAGTTATACCATGACTGATATCATCTTTAACAATATATCGTACGTATAGGCCTGAAAGCAGAATACCTATAATCGGATATACCAGGTATAAGTAGTTGGCATCACTGATAGAAAAATGTTCGGTGAGCAAATTTTGTATAAAATGTATCAGATATTTTAGTATAAGAGCAGCTCCTGCAGCTAAAATACCGATAATGAAGCTGAGAATTAAGATAAAGTTTTTTTCCTTTATATTTTTTTCCCGCCAGACAAGAAGCTTTAAGAACCAATCTTTTCCCATATTAAATACCTTTCCCTGTAAGTACTGTTTTTACTGTGTAAATAATAATTTTCAAATCAACTAATAAAGACATGTTTTCAAGGTAAAGAATCTCATATTTGAGTCGTTTTATCATTTCATCTATATTACGCGCATAGCCGAATTTAACCATTCCCCATGATGTTATTCCCGGACGAACTTGATGCAATAGACTGTAATAGGGGGCACGGCGTATCAGTTGGTCTATAAAATATTTTCTTTCGGGGCGTGGACCTACAATAGACATGTCTCCTTTTATGACGTTCCAGAATTGGGGTAATTCATCCAGTCTGTATTTGCGCATGACGTGACCGAAAGGGGTTATGCGGGAGTCATTCTCATTCGATAGTGCCGGACCGTTTTTTTCGGCATTGTTTACCATCGTCCGAAATTTGTAAAGAGTAAATTCTTTTCTTCTGTAGCCGATGCGCTGTTGTTTGAAGATAACAGGCCCTTTCGATCCGGTTTTTATTTTTATCGCCAGAAATAAAAATAGAGGGGAGAGTATGATTAGAGCGAGTGCCGATAAAATTACGTCTAATAATCTTTTAATGTTTTTCTGGCAGTCAGAAAGAGAACATATACTTATATCGATAAATGGTGTTCCGTATATATTTGATAATTTTATACGGGATGTCAACATTTCGTATTCGCTTGCCTCTATCTGTATCGGTAGCTCGAGAGGGTATAAACTGTTGATCAGTTTATGCATATTTTTGCGATTATGATGTTCTTGAGCGATGATAAGTTCTTCTATAGAAAATTCTTTGATCTTTTCAGGAAGTTCAGAGAATGTAAATACCGGTAAATCAGAGGAAATACATTCTTGTTGGTCATCGGTTCTTACATACCCGATAATTTTGTATCCCATAGATTTTTGCATGTGATTCAGTTCATAGACCAAATTTTGAGCTTTCTTACCTGCCCCGATAATCAAAGTATTGAAACCCCATATCCGATTATGTATTCGGAATGTCGCTCGTTGTGTGATAATAGCCCGACAAGTATATACACAAGTAAACAGTATGCCGAATAGTCCTAAAATTAATTTATAACTGGTATAGACGTGAGATTGGTCGTTAAGCAGAGCTACAAAGAAAACGATAAAAGTACAGAGCAGCGTAGAAAGAAATGTCGTGAAAAATTCGCCTAACCGGGATTTGAGGAAAGGATGATTATAGTATCCGGATAAATAAAAAATAAAAAGAAATATACAGGGAAAGATTATCTGTCCCTCTATTATTTTAGACGAATTTAAATAGCCCGATAAAGATCCGAATGAATATTGTATATTTAGCAAATGGTAACGGAACAAATTGAACAAAAACCAAGCAAGGCTGACCGAAATGATGTCGCCTACGAAATATTTTGCTATTTGTAGTTTTTGTTTCATTTATGGCCGTAATATCTTAACTATCCCTCCTTCTTCCAATTTTATAACACTTGATGGTGACGGATGGGTCATTTCATTTTGACGGTATTCGACAATATAATCTACTGCATCTTTTATTTCTTGAGAAATTTCTGAAAAATTACGGGGAGAGGGTGCTCCACTGATATTGGCGGATGTCGAGACGATTGCTTTTCTGAATCTTTCGCAAAGTTTGTGTGAGAAAGGTTCTTTTGTTATGCGGATACCCACACTTCCGTCTTCTGCTAACAAATTATGGGCAAGATTACGGGCATTGGGATAAACTATGGTGAGAGGCTTATCTGCTACTTCTACTAAGTCCCATGCTATATCCGGAACATGATCGGTATAAAAATCTATTTTTGCAGGACTATCTACTAAAACGATTAAAGCTTTGCTGTCGATTCGTTTTTTTATTTCATATACTCGTTTTACTGCAAGTTCATTGGTGGCATCACATCCGATTCCCCATATCGTGTCGGTCGGATATAATATGAGTCCGCCCTCTTGCATGATTTTGCATGCCTCTTTTATATCGTTATCCATGTGAAGAGTTGTTATATAACTGACAACTCGCAAAGTTAAAAAATCACTTTCCGATTACAAAATAAATGTCTCTATTTCTTTTAAGGCCTATCTGAGTTTTACTCGGGCAAAGTTTGAGAGAAGCCTTCGTTAATAGTCAGTTTCCTTCTTGAAAAAAGAATTGTACCGAGTTATAACCAGGGAGAGAATGCAAAGATAACTTGATGATATTTTTATTATTGGAAAATTTGGACAGGCTCAAAAGAAATGGAAAATTGAGAAATATTCTCATAAAATTTAAGTAGCCTCTCATGCCGTTATTAAAAAATGCGAAGATTTTTTTGTTTTGAATGATTTCTTATTCTCTTAATAGTGATATCGGATATTGTTGTTTCTATCAAATAATTTATTAGAACAGCGTATTTATTTTAAAAATATTATTACAATCTGCTTTTTGTTAATAGTTTTTCTTTTTTGTGCATTTTGTAATCCGATAAAAAGGATGAATTTATTTTTGTATTTTAGGTTTATATAATAATAAATAACTTATTTGTTGTGTGTAAATTTAAAAAAAGGAACATATTATTAATTTTCTTCAAATCTTTTGTACTTCTCAAATTCGTTTCACACATTTGTAAAATTATTTAAAAAATGAATAGAAAGGCTTTTTTGATAGACTTTATTTAATCTGGTAAATATGCGAAGGTTTTTATATCATTTACTGATTATAATTTTGTTATTGTCGGTAAATCAAAGTGTAGAAGCTCAAGAGGCTGGAGTCAGAAAGGTGACAGGTGTTGTTATTGATACTGAACGTAGTCCGGTTGTCGGGGCTTCGATTCTTGTGAAAGAAACCAAGAAGGGAACTGTTACGGATATGGATGGAAAGTTTACTATCTCTGTTCCTGCAGATAAGGCTACTTTGGTTTTTTCTTTCATCGGAATGGAATCTGAAACTATTATTGTTACCAAGCAGACCGATTTAAAAGTTGTTTTGAAGAATAATGATCATCAGATCGGAGAAGTCGTGGTTCAAGGGGCATACGGTACTATTCAGAAAAGATCCGATATGGTAGGGAGTGCATTTCAGGTAGGATCAAAAGAGTTAAAGTATCTTCCGGCCGGACGTGTTGATGATATGTTGGACGGTTTGATTCCGGGTATGCGTATAGAGCCTAATACTGATTCTCCATCTGTCAGAACTCGTAATAATGTCCGTATTAGAGGTGATGGTTCTTTGAATGCGTCGAGCGAACCGATGTGGATTGTCGATGGCGTGCCTGTATATACGGGTACGGCAACGAATATTATAGAAGGAATGAACACGAGTATAAGTCCGCTCTCTTTTTTGAATCCGGACGATATCGAATCTATTACGGTTTTAAAAGATGCTTCTGCTACTGCTATTTACGGTGTTAATGCTTCGAATGGAGTTATTTTGATCACTACTAAAAAGGGCCATTCGGGAAAGACCGTGCTGAATGCTACGGTGCAGTATGGAGTTTCGTTTTTAAATGAATCGACACGTTTTAAAACTACAAACGGCTCACAATACCTTGAGTTGGCTCGGGAAGCTTGGCTGAACGGTGGTGAGAAAAATCTGGATTATTTCCCATATACAGATAATCCTCATGATTCATATTCGACGACAAATACCAATTGGCATGATCTTCTTTTCGGGAATGGACAGACCTTACAGGTTAACGTCTCTGCAAGCGGAGGAAGTGAACGAATGTCTAACCGTTTGTCTGCATCTTATTATCAAGAGGATCAAATTGAAAAAGGCAATCGTCAGCAGCGTATTACGTTAAGATCGGTTACGAATGTACAGATACACCCTAAGTTTTCTTCTTCTGTTACATTAGGAGTTTCCTATAACCCGAATAATTTGTTTGCCGTATCGAAAAGCTATTATCAATTGTTGCCTATTTTTTCTCCTTATGATATGGACGGAACGACTTATAGGCTGTATGATAATATAATCGACGGAACGACAACAGATAGCTTTGGAAATGTAGTCCCGAATTGGAAAAAGAAGAAACTTTTTAATTCGTTGGCTTATAGGGATGAGAATTCGGATAAGCAACGTGCGGTACAAGCTGAAGGCAACTTTTCTTTAAAATATGATATTATTCAAGGACTTAGCGCTACAGTACAATTCGGTGTAAATTATTTGAATAATCATGGAGCTTCTTATGATGCTCGGACAAATTGGGCGGGAATGGACTCTAATGGAGAAGGAATCGGTTATTCTCGTAGAGAAGAATCGAATGTGCTTACATGGGTCAATGTGTACCGGGTAAATCTCGATCGCCGTTTCGGAAAACATGGAGTAAATTCTGTTGTCGGTATTGAGTTGAAAAATGTTTCTCGAGATTCTCATAGCGCTTCGGGCAGCGGATTTATGAATGATTTTATTCAAGAAGTCGGTTATGCCGAGCAGGATAGCCGATTAGGTTCTAGTAGTTCTGATATTACCCGGAATCTTTCCTACTTTTTTTCGGCAGGATATAATTGGGCTTCTCGTTATTATCTAACAGTTTCGGGTCGAAGAGACGGAAGTTCTGATTTTGGAAAGTTTGCACGTTGGGCTAATTCGGCATCGATCGGAGCTTCTTGGAATATTCATAATGAACCGTTTTATTCATGGGATTTTATGGATGTATTGAAATTGAAAGGTTCGTATGGAAATACGAATAATTCACGTTCGAGCGTTTCTGCAAAAGGCGCTTATAATTATAGCGACTCTTATTTTTATGATAACCGATTAGGGGCTGTCATGTCAGAACCGCCTAATCCGGGATTGACGTGGGAAACTACTTACAAAACTAATGTCAGTATTCGTGCACGTTTTTTAGAACGGTTTGATATGGAATTGGAATATTATCGGAATGTGACGGAGAATATGCTGAGTAAGTTGGGGGTATCCCGTGCTGTGGGTAGCACGCGTATTTATCGTAATGCCGGATCGATGCGAAATCAAGGGGTAGAGTTTAATATGAATACGGTCAATATACGGATGAAAGATTTTGAATGGACTACCGATTTTAATATTGCTCATAATAAAAATAAGATATTAGAGCTGTATAATGACACGGAAGTCGGTCGTATAACTAATGTTTGGAGAAAAGGAGAAGATAAAAATGTTTATTATTTGGTCCGCTGGGCAGGGGTAGATCCTCGTGACGGAAGCCCTCTGTGGTATGATAAGAACGGTAATATAACCCGATCATTTAGTTATGATAATAGAGTCCCGTATAAAACTTCTTCTCCGACTGTTTATGGAGGATTCCATAATACATTCAGATGGAAAGATCTTTCGTTGCGTGTAAATATGACCTATTCTATCGGTGGATATTTGTTGAGTTCATTTATGTCGGGATCATTAGATGACGGGTATAGTGTACTATCTTACAATCAGCCGATCGAGGCGCTTGATCGTTGGCAAAATCCCGGAGACTTGGCGGTGAATCCGAAATTTGTCAATAATAATCCGAGTAAATCGAGTATGTACTCGACTCGGTATCTGTATAAGGCGACATATTTTGAATTGAAGAATATCGTTTTGACATATAATCTTCCGAAGTCGATTTGTAAAAAGATGAATATGAGCGGATGTACTCTTTCTCTTATTGGAGATAATGTGGCAATATTTACTCCGGATCAGAAAAAAGGGAAAAACAGTTATAAAACTTTAATGAACGGATTCCCGATGACAACGACCTATTCGGTGAGCTTAGGTGTATCTTTCTAAATAACGAATATGATGAGAAGAATATATAAAATTTTATTTTGCATTGCACTTGCCGGTTTTCAGGGTTGCAGTTTCCTGGAAGTAGAAAAATTCGGTAAAAGCGATATAGAAACCTTTTTTTCGGATGTTGACGGATTACGGTCCGGATTGGCGGGCTCTTATCGTTTGTTGTATAATTTCTATGACGGAGAATTTTCTGAATATCCTGAGGTTGCGGCTGACATGTTGTATTTATCTAATTCAGAAGGAGTAAGTATTGCCGATCAGTATAATTATACTTCCGATCCGGCTCAGGAAACCGGTGCTGTGGGGTATATCTGGAGAGATGGATTGGAGATAATAGGGAATGTAAATAATATATTGCAATATGCTCCCGATTTGAAAGAAAAATATCCGGGAAATGCGGCAGAGATAGAACTTATTCGGGCTCAGGCTCTCTATATTCGGGCATTAGTTCATCTAAACCTTTGCTGCTGTTATGGTCAACATTATACTTATACGCCTGATGCCTCACATTGGGGAGTCCCCAATCTCTCTATTTTGCCCAGTGCGAATGACCCTGTGTTGCGGGCTTCGGTATATGATGTTTATAATAAACGTATTATCCCGGATTTGGAAGAGGCTATAGGAATTTTCGGATCTACGACAATGGATTGTTATCATGCTTCTGCAACAGCATGTGAAGCTTTGCTTGCCAGAGTATATCTTTATATGGAGCAGTGGCAAAAAGCAAGTGACTATGCGACAACGGTTATTGCTAAAGTTCCTTTAACCTCGTATGAAAATTATGTCAATATGTATGTTAATATAGAAACTGGGAGTGAGGCTATATTCCGGTTAAACGGTTTTCGGGCTTCAAAAGATCTGTGGAAATTTTATGATCCTGTGTCTCCTATCGCTCGTCCGGCAGATACATTATATACCTTTTTTGACCAACCTGACGATATTCGTCTCGAATTGCTTTATGATACGAAAGATGAAGTCAAAACTAAAGCATGCCGTAAATTTTATGTAGCTAAAGATGTGGTTGAGGATGACAAGCATTATGATCCGTTCGTTTCGAGGGTGTCGGAGATGTATTTGATTAGAGCGGAGGCGAATTGTTATCTTCCCGGAGGAGAAACAACTGCGGCAAATGACATCAAAGCATTGCAGGCAAGGGCTTTAGGAAAACAGCCTTCGGAAATTAATTTAGTTTATAGCAGTGTCGAAGATTTACTGAAATTAGTTGAGAAAGAACGTATTAAAGAGCTTTGTTTTGAGGGGCATAGATTGTTTGATATTACTCGGAAAAAACAGAATATGGTGCGTGAATCAAGTACGAATTCTATCGTAAAAATAAAAACTTATCCTAATGATTGGTTTGTGTTACCTATACCTATGGATGAGATTGAGGCCAATCCCGAGATACAGCTTAATCCGGGAGTTAATTATTGATTGATAAAATTTAGTAGTTATAGATATGAAATTTGTAAAAATATTATTTCTCCTGGCTGTAGCTATTGTACTTTCTTCTTGTTCTAAAGATGAAGAACCGTTCGATCATCCTTTTATTTATATTGCTGATGCACAGGGAGGATCATCTGCTGTTATAGACTGTGACGGTACTTTTGTCGCTACTTATTATGTGTATATGAGTACGAAAAAAATTGCAGAAGATGTCACGGTTAATTATGAACTTGTCGTAGGAGACGGTTTACAGGAAGGTGTTGATTTTAGACAAGTATCTCCCGGTTCTTCTATCGTGTTTCCTAGCGGTGTATATGAAAGGCCTATTCGTATAGAGTGGTTGAATCACATGATTGAAGCTGGGAAAAATAATACGGTTAAGATTGTATTGAAAAGTAACAGTAAGAATTTTACTATCGGATTTCCGGGACCGGATCACTTGAATAGTGAATATACGATTACCAAGCAAATACCATTTTAAATTGTTTAATGAGAGGGTTTTCCTCTATAAAAAATTGAGTATGAAGAAGTTATTTTTTAATTTGCTCTTATTGAGTATGTGCAGTGCATTATTTGTTGCCTGCTCTGATGATGACAATGACGGGGATGTTACCGCTGTTGTCGGTTTAAAGTCTTTCGGGTTTTATGCCGAAGATAATTCTGCTTTGGCTGAAGATTATATCGTTCCTGAAATCACAGGGGATATGAGAATAGCTGTACCTGCTAATACGGATATTTCAGCTTTGGTTGCCCGATTTACGACAGAAGATGGGAATGAGGTGAAGATAAACGGCGTGTTGCAAGAAAGCGGAGTGACTGCTAATGATTATACTTATCCGGTTGATATTATTGTAACGGATACCAAATCGAATACTTCGAAAAGTTATGTAATTACTATTGTGTTCCAATCTCCTAAAATATGGAAAAAGATAACCGATTTTAACCCTACATCAGAACTTGCCGGAGATTTTGCGATGAAAGTGAATCCGAAAGATAATATGCCTTATATTGCTTATACGGTAGATGATAATGGTTCTGATAAGTTATGTGTTGCCAAATGGAATGGTTCTGCTTTCGAAAATGTGGGTGCAGAAAATTTCTCAACGGCAGTTTCAGGTGGTATAGATATTGCTTTTGATCCCGATGGTATTCCTTATGTATTATATATAGATAAAGATAACGGAACTGCCGCAACTGTTATGAAATATACGGGTGGCAATTGGAGTGTCGTTGGAAATCCGGGATTTTCTATTAAGGCCAACGCTTCTTCTGGAACGACATTAGCTATCGATCCTCAGACAAAAAATCCGGTTGTCGTTACCATATCCAATAATGCTTCAGCCGCTATTGCTCGTCGTGCTCCCGAATTGTCTTATTTCAACGGGTCAAGTTGGGTAACGGCACAAGTATTTACCGGACGTCCGGGAGTGAGTGGCACGACTTATGCTGCTTTTGTTCCTGTAGCCACAACTTATGGAAATAGTGTTTATATTGCAATGTCGAATAACGGTGCCGGCTATTCTTTGTACAAATTTACGAATGGTACGATCGCTCCGGTAGTTGAAGGAGGATTCCTTAAAGAAGGTGCGACTTCAAACGGTATTAAAGATTTGTCTATAGATATTGATGGTAATGGTAATGTATTTCTTTGCACTGTAGATAATGCGGATACGGAAGACGGAAATCCAAGATTGTTTAAATATAATCTGGAATCGGGACAATTGGCTATAGTAGGTGGCGCGATAAATAATGTTTTTGAATCGCACAATTTTTACAAAGTCGCTGTCGATGCCCAGAATACGCCGTTTGTGGTTTATCGTGATTATAAAGGACTTAAGAACTCGTTCGTTATCAATCTTGATAATACGACCAAACAGTGGAGCGATGCGTTTGCCTTGAATACAGCTTCTTCAGAACGTGCGTTTGTCGATTTCAACAGTAATAACGATGGTTTTATCGGTGTGCTTATGGAAGAAGGCAATGTGATAGAACTTTATACTTATGCTGATGCTGATTAATTGTCGATAAATATTAATAAGTGAAACAGGAGCATAGCTACATCTATGCTCCTGCTTTTCTTTCCGTTTAGAATAATGTTGCAACTAATATTGAAATAACTTTGGAAAACATCTCGTATATTGCTATTCTTATATGATTGATTTAATAAAAAAAATACTTCTGCTATTCTTTTTGATCAGTGGTACACTGTTTTCGGTCAGTGCGAAAAAAATACCGCAAAATCCGAATCTTATCAAGGGAAAATTATCTAACGGGTTGACATATTATATTTATCCTAATGATTATCCGAAAGGAGAGGCTATATATCGACTTTTTATAAAGTCGGGATCGGTATTCGAGACGGAGGATCAGAAAGGGTTAGCACATTTTCTTGAACACATGGCTTTTAATGGGACAACACATTTCCCAGGAAATTCCATGATTCGTTTTTTGGAATCTCATGGTGCGAAGTTCGGAAAAGATTTGAATGCCCATACTTCGATGAATGAAACTGTCTATAAATTACAGCTTCCTTCTTCAGACCGACAGATGGTCGATAGTACTATTACGATTTTAGCCGATTGGGCGGGACATTTGCTGCTTGATAGCTTGGAAATAGAGAAGGAGAGAGGGGTAATTTTGTCTGAGTGGCTTTCCAGAACCGGACCTGAAAGCGAGATTGGTGAGGCATTTTTGATGGAAATATTGAACGGTTCGCGTTATTCGAAGCGAAAAACAATTGGAGATACAGCAGTTATCCGGCATTTTAAACATGAAGAAATTAAAAATTATTATCGAGATTGGTATGCACCTCGACTTATGGCTGTTGCTGTTGCCGGAGATGTAGACTCGGAGTATGTAAAAAACTTGATTGTTGAAAAATTCGGTTCTTTAAAAAATGGATCTGTAAAAGAGATACCGAGTTATGCTATTGATGATTATGATAGCGTATCGGTTAAGAGAGTTGCTCACCCTTCGTTAAAAAAAGAGGAGTTGAATATTATTCGCCTTTTGCCGATGCCTGATCCGGTGCAAACCGAAAAAGATTATAAAAATTATTTACAGCGGGCCATGCTCAACAGATTGACAAAAGCTCGTTATAATGCTCTTACTTTTGATGATGTCCCGTTTAATGGGGCGAGTTTGTCCCATTCTTCTTTTCTGAATATTAAAGGAGGACTATTTGCTTCCGTTGAATTGATTCCGGGAAAAATAGGAGCCGGTATTACAGAATTTGCCAGAGAAACCGAGCGTATGGTTCGTTATGGTTTTTCCAAGAAAGAAATAGATAAAGAAAAAAAACGGCTTTTAAATACATTGCGTCGTAGGGCAGAGTCTAAAAATCCGGAACAGTCTTCTTCTTTTATCGAGGAAATGTATCAAAATTTTTATATCGGTCATCAAATATTTACCCCGGCCGAAGAGTATCGTATGGCAAGAAAATTCATAGCACAAATAGACTCTTCGATGTTGGTAAAACAGTTACAAAAATTAGAACGGTCGGCATTGCCGCACTATCTGATTACTTCATCCGAAAAGAATAAAGATGAATTTCCGGATGACCGAAAACTCCTTTCGATCTTTGAACAAGTGAAAAAAGAAACCCTTGCTCCTTATGTCCTGCAATTTGAAGTGCCTGATCAATTATTACCGGAAAAACCGGGAGGTGGGAAAATCGTGGGACGTAGAAGTATTGACGAGATCGATGCTCAGGAGTTGATCCTGTCTAATGGTGTAAAAGTGATTTTTAAGAATAATTCTTTAGATAAAGACCGGATCGTGGTTAGCGGTTTTCGTAAAGGCGGCCTTTATGCATTAGACTCGACACGTTATGTTTCGGGTATTTTTTCAGGATCTGTAATTCCATTGAGTGGAGCGGGTGAATTTTCGAGGGATGCCCTTAGTTATTTCTTGTCAGGTAAAGATGTTTCTTGTCGTTTCTTGGTGGAGAAACACCGTTCGGGTGTTATAGCGACCTCTAAGATAGATCAAATGGAAACGATGTTCCAATTACTTTTTTTGAGGTGGACTCAACCTAAAGTCGATATGGATTTATTACGGCAGGTGATGGATAAGAGCATCGAAAAATACCGAACGATACGTAAAACCGATGCGGATTTATTTAATATGGAGTTAAGAAACATTTTACGGACTCCTGATTATACCGATCGGGAAATATCGGATACTATTATTGAGAATGAAGTAAAAGCCGAATGGCTGTTGCCGGCTTATAATCATTGTTTCGGTGCGGCGGAAGGGTACACTTTTATCATTACTTCAGATAACTCGTTACAAGATATAGAGCCTTTTATCGAAACTTATCTCGGAGGATTGCCGACCGGAGAATCATGCATGGAATATGTACATAAAGGTGGTAAAATTCCTGTTGAACCGGTTGTTTTTAGCCGCAAAGCCGGAGATTCACCCAAGGCTGTTGTTTCTTTGATATTTCAGCAAGATAGTATTGACGGGAATATTATGGATCTGAATTTAAAGAATGATGTAGCAAAAGGAATTCTGCGTATGAAATTGTTGGCAGTCTTAAGAGAAAAAATGGGAATGGTTTACAGTGTTGGGGTATCGGTCGGAGCTACTCAGCATCCTTCGGCCTTATGCCGTGAAACGATAAGCTTCAGTTGTTTGCCAGATAATGTGCAGGCATTGGTCGATAGCACTTTTCTCGTTATCGGAAATATGTGTGATGATCCGGACTCTTTTTCTGGTGAATTGGAAGATGTTAAGACGAATCTTATAAAAGATTGGAAAATAACAAAGCAAAGAAGTTCTTTTTGGACTACGCAGATACGTAATACATTGTATAATAATATTCCTGATTGGAAACATATAACGGATTATGAAGCTCGAGTGAAGAATATAACAAGTGAAGATGTCGCAGATCATATTCGCAAATGTTTTTTGAAAACTCCGGTTGTAAAAGCAGTTCTATTACCTAAAGACGATAAAGAATGAAAAGCATTAAATATTTCCTATTTCCTGTATATTTAGCCTGTTTTGTGCCCTTGACCGCACAGAATATTATATCGGGAAAAGTTTTTTTAGATAAAAATGGTAATGGTATTCAAGACCGATCGGAACACGGAATAAAGGCTGTTCCGGTATCGAATGGAAGAGATGTGGTTCTTACGGATAAAGATGGAAACTTTTCTATATCGGTAGTGGACGGAGAAAGCCTTTTCCCTATCTTCCCTTCAGGATACACTTCTTCGTCCGGAGATATAATCAGAAGTTCCGATTTCCTTTTTAAAACAAGGCAATCGAAAGATAAAGTGGATTTTGCTCTGAAGAAAGAAAAACAGCCGGAACATTTTACATTGGGCGCTATCGGAGATATACAAATGGGAAATCCTCAAGAACTTGATTATGCTAATCAAACTATTATACCTGAACTTGCCGGGAGAAAGGATATTCAGTTGGCTGTATGGTTGGGAGATTTGGTAAATAACCGTCTTGAACTTTTCGAAGATGTACGTGAGATGATTCGTTGTACGGAAATACCATCTTGGGTACTTCCCGGAAATCATGATCGGATTACGAACGGATATACATTACAAGACTCTCTTTTTAATTGTTATTTCGGGGCTTCAGCTTATGCATTTAATTATGGAAATGTCCATTTTATTATTTTAAATAATGTAGCTCCGGATAGTAAAAGAGGGTATAAGGCACGTATTTCCGATCGGCAGATGACCTTTATAAAAAATGATTTGTCTTATGTACCGAAAGATCGTTTTGTCGTCTTTTGTCAACATATACCTTTGGTGCATACCGAGAATATCGAAGATCTGAAAACTTTGTTAAGTGGGAGAAATAAGTTATTTGCTTTGTCGGGACATACTCATAGAGTCAGCCGGCATTTTATACCGATAGGAAATGCTGTAATGCAGGAACTGGTTGCCGGTGCTACTTGCGGACATTGGTGGGTCGGAGAGAAAGACTGGCTCGGAGTTCCGTCGGCTTTAATGCAGTGCGGTGCTCCTCGTAACTATTTTACGATAGAATTTTCTCCTGATGATTATCAGATACATTTTAAAGGAGTCGGTTTGGATTCTGAAAGGCAAATGGATATATGGGTGCAAGGTTGCGATACAATAGATCGGCATGTGAAAGATTTTCGAGAGTTTGCACGAGGAGAGATTTTTGCTAATATATATGGAGGGTCGGATAGTACGGAAGTTAGTATACAAATAGGCAATACTCTACCTGTTCGTATGGAAAAAGTTGAAGTAACAGCACCTACGGTTACCAGACAAAATCAGTGGTATAAAGATAAAATATATCCTACAAAAATAAGCCGTAGGAGTCCTTTACGGAAAAGTGCATCTACACATTTATGGCATTTTAGATTGCCGGAGAACCTTATGCCGGGTATATATCCGATACGTATCGAGGCGAAAGATACTTATGGGTTTTCTGTTTCCGGTGTTCGAATAGTTCGTATCGAAGATCCTGATACTCCATTCGATTGGAGAAAAAGGCGTTAAGAGTTCGTCTAAAATATTATCAGCTCGTCTTTACGTTTTCTTCCGGGCTATAACGTTGTTAACGGTGTCGGTACGGTTCTCCTCTTGAAAGGAGAACCGGCTATTTATGAGGATATTTTACCCGGATCAGATTTAGATGGCCTTTAAGAGCTCTATATATAATTTGAGTAGGTTCGGTAAATCGAGATTAACTCCTCTATTATGTTTGGCTTTTGTTTATAATAATCGGATATTGATCTTTTATCTCTTTTGTCTATGACTAAAGAATCGGTATCCTCGTCATATTTTATATAACTATTGAAAATTGAGTTACCGTCTTGTATGACGATCTTTTTTGAGGAAAAATATAAGTTGGATAATGTTAAGATCAGTTCATCATCGAGTAAACCTAATTGCATTTTCATAAGAGTGTCGAAAGGAGAACTTTTTCTGTTAAGAATGGAATAGTTGTTTTTTTTCCCGTTCCAAGCAATATCTCCATTATAAATTTCAATAGTCGGTTGATCGGTATATACGATTATCAATTGATAGAAAGGTGCGTAATCTTCATAATTCAATGTTGCGGCAAAAGCTAAAGCGCGAAGAGTCGATTGTGGATTATAGATATATAAGCCTATCCTGACCTTTTCTTTTTTGATTAATATCTGCTTTAGTCTGAACGATATTAATTGATACCAAGCTTCTGTATTGGACAGACAATTGATACTTTTCTCCAATGCTTCAGTAATTCGTTTTTCTTGAGAAGATTCTCCTATAAAATAATAGCGCTCATAGCTGTTGCCGTCCAGTCCTTTGATCTCGGATATAAGCATTTCATTGTTATATCTAGGGTCATCTGCAAATATACCATATTTATAAATAGTGGGTATCATCCAGTTTCCAGCACTTAGTTCGGCGTCGAATTTTTCAGGATATCCGGCTTCACTGGCATCATAATTTGCTTTTTTACACAAAGCGATAATCAATTCTTCTTCTAAGTGCTGGGTATATTCCTCCTTCGTTTCATATGAATCGGTTTCGTTTTCAAAAATATTACTGGTTATAAGTCCTATTTTTTTAATTAGTTCTGTATCGCTCATTTTTTGCCAGGTAAAGACAGATGCATACGGATATATGATTTTATGAGTAGAATCCATATATATCATTACATAATCGGAAATATGGGCCTGAGCGCACAATGATTCGAATGTTTGTCTAAACAATTCCCTTTTTTCTTTAGTATAAAAGAGATTGAGCGAATATGTTCTTGGAAAGTGTCTGTCAAAAATGTTAGGAGGTAAAGCTTGTTGTTCTTCTATGGAATAAGGGATAAATGAGACCGGATCGATTTCGATTTTATATCCTTTAATTGCATAGGTCGTGTTATTGACAAGTTCAGAAAAAGCCCTTATTATTTCAGACCAGTGAGTAGAAATAATTATAATGCGAATTTCTCCGTCTTTAGCTTTATATTTTTGTTTTATAAGTGCATGGTATTTAAGAATTTCTGTTATAGTATCTCTCGCCGAGTTATTAGCCCTTTTAACTTCGATGATAACAAAATTGTTGAATACGTCTTTAGCCAGAATATCAATGAAGCCTTTGCTACCGATGTGATCGGGCAAAGGGAATTCTGTTCGTATCAATGATAATTCCGGAGCAATGAATGAGAGGTTTTGAGCCAACCAATTTCTTATCGTATCTTCAATATTATTATACTGTCTGTTACTCATATTATATGGTTTATGATAGAAAAATATTAGAACTCATATTCCATTTCAGAATAAAAGTCTTTGACGTCTATTTCTCCTAAAAAACGAGGAGGTATGTTTTTTATTAATTCATATTTCTCAATTAAGTATTTTTTGTTTTCTTTTTTTTCTCTCCAAGGTTTTCCCAGACTTGACATCGAATTAAAGAAAAATAGAGCCTGTTCATAAGTTGTGAGTTGTGCTCGATACATTTTCGCATAAGATTTTTTTGTTGAAAGTCTAAATAAGGGCATTCGTCAATATATTTTATAAGTTCTATAAATATATCTGAAATAGTAGCCTGATTTAGATTGATGTCCTCCGTAAAATACGATCTTATCGGTATTTAGGAAGTGCTTTTTCGGAGAATTAAATTTGTTTGTGAATATAATTTGTCTGTTTCGACTTTTCTTTAATACAATTAAGTATTAGGTATTGTTTATTTAAGATTTGCGGAGAGGGAGGCTCTCGAACCTACATATTCAAAAAATATCATAAAATTGCAAATTACTGATAATCATATACTATTTGGAGTGCATAGTAAATCTAAATCTTTCTGAATATCTTTTGCTATTCCAAATATTGGGTGTA